>JBIKSI010000209.1:0-3824 GCA_044348665.1 Crocinitomicaceae bacterium | reverse complement strand
CCATACATTGATGTGAACAAATAAATCTCCATGACCATAACCTTGTAAAACTGGCAAACCTTTTCCTTTCAGGCGAAGCATTTTACCACTTTGAGTTCCTGGTTCTACTTTAATTTTAGCTTTTCCGTTAATTGTTGGAATTTCAATACTTTCGCCCAAAATTGCATCTACAATGCTTACAAAAGCCTCGTAATGCAAGTTTTCACTATCTCTTCGCAAAGATTCGTGTGCAATTTCTTCAATAACAACAATTAAATCTCCCGGAACACCATTAAATGGACCAGCATTTCCTTTTCCAGTTACGCTCAATTGCATTCCATCTTCAACTCCTTTTGGAATATCGATTTCAATAACTTCCTCTTGACGTTTTAAACCATTTTGATCAGCATCAGCAGGTTTTTTGTCAATCATTTTTCCAGCACCCTGACAAGTTGGACAAGTGGATTGAGTTTGCATTGCTCCCAAAAATGTTTGAGCAACCCGCGTTACTCTTCCACTTCCGTTACATGTTTGGCAATTTTTATAAGTTACCCCTTCAGCATTAACTAATTTGTTAACCTTAATTTTTTTGTTGACTCCTTCAGCAATTTCTTCTAAAGTAAGTTTTATTTTTACACGTAAGTTTGTACCACGAACAGTTCTGCTTCCTCCGCCACCGCGACTTCCACCAAAACTTCCTCCGAAGGCACCTCCAAAAATATCACCGAAGTTACTGAAGATGTCATCCATATTCATACCTCCGCCGCCAAAACCTCCAGCACCGCCCATTCCAGCATGTCCGTATTGATCATAGCGTGCTTTTTTATTAGCATCACTCAAAACTTCATAAGCTTCCGCTGCCTCTTTAAATTTTTCTTCAGCAGCTTTATCATCAGGATTTTTGTCAGGGTGATATTGTAAGGCTAACTTTCTGTAAGCTTTTTTAATTTCGCTTTCGTTCGCACTTTTAGAAACACCTAATACTTCGTAATAATCTCTTTTTTGACTCATTATTTTGTTAGATTTTTCGACTTGTTAGATTTTTTGATTATTGGATTATGTATTCAATTAATATAAGTCTATTAATCCAACGACCTACGAATCTAGCAATCTAATTTTATTGTCCTACAACCACTTTCGCGTATCTTACAACTTTTTCATTTAAAAAATATCCTCTTTCGACATCGTCAATCACTTTTCCTTTCAAATTTTCATCTTCAGTTGGAATATTTGCAATTGCTTCGTGTAATTCACTATCAAAAACTTCACCTTTTGCAAGCATTTGCTTCAAACCTTTAGCTTCAAGTGTTGACTTAAACTTAGAAAAAATCAATTGAAAACCTTCTTTTAAAATAGCCACGTCTTCAGCAGTTTCGTTGTTTGCAATTGCACGTTCAAAATCATCTAAAACTGGAATAATATCTTTCATTAAACCCGCATTTGCATTAGCAATCAACTCGATTTTTTCTTTATTCGTTCTTTTACGATAATTGTCAAATTCAGAATACAATCTTAAAAATTTATCATTTAACTCAGCATATTTTTCGTCTGCCGTTGGCTCTGAAACAACTTGGCTTTGTTCTGAATTTTCAGAAGTCGTTTCATCAGAATTTTGCTCGTTTACTTGTTGGTTTTCTGATTTGATTTCTTCTTTCATTTCCTTCTCTTCTGACATAATTTTAATTTTGATTCTAAATGTCAAAGATATTGCCAATTTTATTTTTTTGACAGCATGTCACACTTTCTTAAGAGAAACATGAAAATATGTCATAAAAAAACCTAAACATAAAAATAAATTGTACATTTGTTGCTTATTAAAATAAAAGTGAAAGTTAGAGATAAAAGTATAGATTCTTTGCGAGGTTTGGCTGTTTTCATCATGATATTTGCAAGCGCAAGTCCGATTATTTTTGCCGAAAATCATTCTTTTTGGATTAGAGCGCTTAGTTCATTTGCTGCTCCAATTTTTATTTTTCTAGTTGGATTTACTCTTTCCAAAAATCAAGCAGAAGAAGCTCACAATGTAAGCAATAAGCACCTTATTTTTAGATCGATACTAAGCTTATTTTTTGCTGTGATAATAGATTTATTCATTAAAAATACAGCTCCGTTTGTGGGCTATGACATCTTGTATCTAATTTCTTTTTTGTTGATAATCGCTGTCTTTTTGAAAAAATCATCACCAACAATATTGTTGATTTCAGCCACATTTATTCTTGCAGTTAGTTTTATATTTCAGTTCTATTTTGATTATTCTAATGCACTCACAATATTGCCAAAAGAAGATTTTAGCAGCTCAGAAATAGGCTTGCATTTAGAAAATTTTATTTACAAAGGAAGATTTCCAATTTTTCCATGGTTGGCATTTTTTATCTTGGGTCTTTTTGGCGGAAAAATTAAAGCACGATTCGGACGTCTAAAAATCATTTTCAACCTTTTGTTCTTGTTTGTCTTTAGTGTGTCACTATTTTATATTTTTCATCAAAATAAACTGATTCGTGACGGATTTGTAGAACTTTATTATCCTGCCGATTTGGCATTTCAAATAAATTCAATTTCATTTTTATTGTTGATTTGGTTAAATATTTCATTTTTTAAATCAAAGCTGTTTTACCCGATGCAAATACTAGGAAAAGTTAGTTTTTTGATTTATGTTGTGCATCTTACCTTCATCTCTTATTTTTTGAGTTTTATTTTTGAATTAAATGAAAAATCAATAGTTGGCACTCTTTTTATTTTCTACGCAAGTATTTTTGCTTTAGCTTTTCTAATTGAATACATTAAGAAAAATAGTAATTGGAAAAAATTGCCTTACCTCGTTCGATTTATTTTTGGTTCCTAGATAATCTAAAGTTACAAAAAATTAGTTCGTGTAAAACGTTCGATAATTTTATCTATTTTTGTTCTTTTTTACATTTAAATTAAAGTAGCACATTTATGAGCTTTTTTGAGAAAATAAAGACTTTTGTTTGGTCAAAACATTTTTTGAAGCACCTTGGAATGGTGATTTTAGCGTACATTGTTATCGTTGGAGGAACAATTCTTTACTTAGATTTTTCCACAAATCATGGTCAAAAAATTAAAGTACCTTACCTTATTGGAAAAAATGTAAAAAATATTCAGTCTCAAATCGAAGAACTGGATTTACAATTTGAAATTTTAGATTCGATTTACGACCCAAAAAAACCAGAAGGAACCATTCTTAGCCAAGATCCTGGACCAACAACAAAAACAGATGTTTATGTGAAAGAAGGTCGTATCATTAGAGTTCGTGTTTCCAAAAAAACTCGTTTGGTTGAAATGCCTAGTTTGATTGATAAATCTGAGCGTTTTGCCTTAAGTGTTTTGAAAAACCGAGGAATCAAGTACAAAATCACTTACAAAAGTACTTCTGAAGCAGATGGAGCCGTTTTAGAACAAAAATTCAATGGAAAAGAAATTAAAGAAGGATCGCGAATCCCTATTGGTTCAACCATTTATTTAGTTGTTGGACGAAATGAAGGTGGAGCTCCAATTCAAGTTCCAAATTTAATTGGTCTCACAATAAGTGAAGTAAAAGCTCGTTTGTCAGATATGTCATCTGTAACTTTATTTGAAGTTTATCAAAATTGTGCCAACGCGTCTGATAGTTCACAGGCGAAGGTATTCTCTCAATCTCCTGAATACATTGAAGGAATGATGAGTCCTTCTTCCACAACAATCAGCATACAATTAGATAAAAATTATTCTGGTGCTTCATCAGAAGGACGAGATCAATAAAGTTAGATAAATTATTTAAAATGAAATATTTAGTTTTATTCACATTTTCATTGTGTTTCTCCGTATTATTTGGTCAACATGAAGTG
>JBIKSI010000224.1:0-3272 GCA_044348665.1 Crocinitomicaceae bacterium | reverse complement strand
ACGAGTGGTTACTACATAATTAACTTCACTTCAAAAAATGGCAGAATGTTTAACGCACCATTTATTAAGCAATGAGTCGAAATTGCACTGTGTATAACACACGTCTAGCGCAAAAGCCGAAATTTTAGCCCGTAAAAACATATAATTTTAAAAATTAAGTTTTTATTTCGCAAAAAACTTTAATTTTAAATCGGCTCCTGCGCTAGGTGCGAAAACGTTATGGGCAAGTATGGAAAGAATTACGAAAAATAAATAAAACGCTTTGAGAATGAAAAAAACAGCAAAACTAATTTTAGCAGGAATATTCGTATTCTATTTGCTAATTGGACTTGGAATTGATAGATATTCTGAATATAAAGCAAGTCAAAACGAATCACTTTTGGATGGTATTGCAAGAGAAAATGATAAATATTCTCCTAGTCACTTGCTACAAATTATATTGTGGCCAATCTATTTATAATTCAATAAGAATAAACTAACAAGCCATTATTTTAAATCACATAAAATCAAAACTATGAAGCTAGTAGAAATTATTGATAATGAACTTTCGCTTTTTGAAGGAAATTTGTTCATCCAATTGTTAAAAAAGAAATCATTAAATAATCCTTACAAGAGCCTCCTATCTCCAGATATTACTTTTGCTCCTATGGTTTTATTTGGAAAACCAAAGCTATATAATGCTGATAAAGGTCAATATATTTTAAAAATACGAACTCAAATGAGTGAAGAACAGAATAATCCAAATTCAGACAGAATTATTGTTGAAACTTCAGCAAAGTTTATATTCACCTTTGATGATGGAATTTCTAAAAAAGACTTATTTGAGGAAATAATGAGAAAAGCAGATGAATTAACGTGTCAACATTACTTCAATTACATTTCTGAATTGAAAGTAAAACTCAAAAGTTTAAATGAAGAATTTGCAAAAATGGCTCATGATTGTAAGTATCATATTTTAAAATTAGACACAAAATTTAGACCGATGCCAGCTTTAAATTATGAGGAATTTTTTCAAATAAATAAATAGAACGAGCGAAAAGTCAAAAAATAAAATCTTATGAAAGCACTTAATGCAACACTTTTTTTTGTAATTAACTTTATTGTAATTGCACTAGTTTATTATTTAATTCCACACATATTAGTCGAACTGATGAGTTTGAGTAATTTCTGGTTAATAGTATTAATTTTTCTCTTTGGAGGTGCTTTAGTAGGAATCTTTCTTTTTTTCCCAATTGGTTTAACATGGCTTTCTTCAAAATTATCTATAAATAAATCTTTTTCATTTTATTCTGTTTTTATTTTGAGTTTTAGTTTGGCAATTTTGAGAATAATAGCCTACTATATGGTAATAGATATTAGTGAATATGGTATTGATCTATTTCTTTTGTTGATGTTATCTTTTCTTACATTGGGATTTGCATCATCATTTTCAATGGGTAGTGCTTTAGAATTAGAAACTAATGAGAAGTTGTTTTTTTCCATCTCATTCATAGGTCCTATACTATTTTACATTGGTGTTTTTATGGTGTTTTGCATGCTATCAACAAAAATTGCACACGTCAACCCAAGTAAAGAATACTCTTGGTATGTAGGTATTTGGCATGGATTGTTTACTATTCCTAAATGGGTTGTAAGTTGGTTTAATCACGGTATGTATTTCAAATCTTCAAATAGTGGTTCTGGTTATAATATGTTTTGGTGGATTACTTTTATTTTGGTTTTATTGGGAGCATTTGGGGGAGGTAATTCCAGAAGAAACAATAACAGAAATTATTAAAACTCGTGTATTAATAAATCCCAGCCCATAACAAACGCTTAGCTCCATTTTTTCTGCCGCAGGCGCAACACAGAAAAAACCGACGCCAAGCGTCAGCCGTTAGCGGCAAGTGTGTTAGACGACAGCATAACGAAAGAAATATGAACAATGAATTGCATACGGAGAATATAAAAACTAAATTTGAAAACTTTTAAATTACACAGACAGTTATGAACAAACCCAGACATTTTCTATTCCTTCTATTAACAGCTTCCTTTTTGCTTATGGCGTTTAAAGAAAGTTCAAATAGTTATCAAACGGAATGTATATCCTTGGAAACAGACGGATATGTTTCATTTAAAATTTGGGACACCAAATCAGGTAAATCATATAAACCTGCACAAGCAAGAAAAGATGCTATTCATGCTATTTTGTTTGCTGGCATCGCAGGAGGTAATGGTTGTTCGACACAAACAGCCCTATTAGTAAAATCAGAAGACATTGAAAAATTTAAAAAAATAGAAAAAGATTTTTTTAGTTCAAAAGGAAATTGGGCAAAATATACACGAAGCTCAGCAACAGAAACAACTTTGCCAATAAATCTTGGTGAAAAGAGTTATAAAGTATATCAAGTAAGTGTTTCTAAAGACGCACTTAAAAAATATCTCGAAGAAAAGTCAATTTTAAAATCAATAAAAACAGGTTTCTAACTATGAAAAAAATACATCTTATATTATTGTGCTTATCTATTGTAGGAATAAGTCAAAATATCTTTGGACAAGCAAAGAAACCAACACTAATGGTTTTACCAAGCGACAATTGGTGTGAACAGCGTTATTTTATGACTGAGTTTGATAATCAAGGAACAAAACAAAAAGTTCCAAATTACAAACAAGCTTTTCAAGAAGATACGGAACTAGGGCAAGTAATTACTAAATTAAATTCCTTACTTATCCGACAAGCATTTGAACCTAAGTCTGCTGAACTTGAGTTGAAGAATATAGAAGCAAGAGCGGCAGAAGATAATATGACTAAAAGTGTTGCCAGCGGTGCTCAAATTTTCGAGAGTCAATTGGACAAACTCAGAAAGAGAGTAAAAATGGACATCATTATTCAATTGTGGTGGATGGTAAATAAGGATAAATCTGTTTCATTTTCAATCGAAGCTTTCGATTTATATGCAAGTAAGTCTTTCGCAGGAGTGACATTTAATGCCCCACCATCAGATGATATCATAGCAGTTAAATTAGAGAAAGCAATCACAAACTCATTTGACCCGTTTGTAATGGATATGCAAAAGCATTTTGATGATATGTTTGTTAATGGGCGAGAGGTAATTATTACACTAAAACGTTGGGATAATTGGGACAAAAACTTTGAAACAGAAATTAATGGAGAAGAGCTAACCGATTACATCAATAAATGGATGAACGAAAATACCGTTAATAAAAGATTCAACAGAACAGAAGCAACCGAAAACCTTATCATTTTTGAACAGGTACGAATTCCTATTTAC
>JBIKSI010000247.1:0-3893 GCA_044348665.1 Crocinitomicaceae bacterium | reverse complement strand
AATACTGCTCTTTTAAGAGTTGAGCTTCCTGCCGACGCGCTTCTGGCAGCAGGGCTTTTCGCTGCTCTAGTGAAAGCGTCATCAGGAAAGGGGTTGTAGCTACGATCGAGGAACTGTCCAACTTCAAAGTCGAATCTGACATCGCGCAACTCCGGGACGGCGGCTAAGACAGAGTCGGATTCTGCCTCCAACATCTGAGCCAAATTATACCGCGTATCACCGTCTCGCCAGTCGATCGGGCGCAGGTAATTGCCCGCAAATTCGCCCGCTTCTGCGTAGCCATTGTAGTCATAGGCGCGTGAAGGATCGAACTGATTCGGGTGCGGAAAGAGATGGTCTGTAGTCCCAAACTTCAGGGACGAACTGATCATGTTGGACAGCCGCCGCCACGCTCCAGTCGGGCTAAGCCCAGCCGGGTCCCCTATGAATACCCGTCCATTGTTGAAGGCGTAGTTGGCAACGAGGTTGTAGATCGCAGAGCCGCGAGACTCGCCTGACTCTAGCTCTTGAACATCCAGCCAAACCTGCCCGTTACGCTCCCTGAAGATAGCGAACCGATTTTCTTGAACCTCTGCCTGAAGTTCTGTCTGATATCGGGTTGATTTGTCTTGCCATACAAGAGCGGGCAGCAGGTCTTTAGAGATGTCCTGAAAGGACTTCTTGTCTGACTTCTTGTACTTGAACGCGTCGTCTTCTTTGGCGATGTTCTGCCACGCATCTACGGCGCGAGAGAACATCGGGAGACCGCCAGAGGCCTTCTCGCGCATCTCTGGGGTTACATCAAAGCCGGGTTGGTCGTTGGCAACGAACTCCGCCTTTAGTTCAGACATACGCTTCTGCGCCAGCGCCCTAGTGGCGTAGACGCCGTAGGGAGCCCAATCGGAGTTGGCATCGACGCGGCCCCGCAATGCAAACCGTCCGTCATCTCTCTCTTTGATCTCGTAGGACAGGCTGCCGTTCAGGCCAACGTCAATGGCAAACTCGGCCATCCCTTTCCCGCCAACCTTCGGCAAGAGCTTCTTCAGGGCCGTCGGAACGATGGTGTCGTAGAAGGTCTTCATCCCTTCGCCGCCGACTTTGAGTCCGTCGCCAGAAAGGGCGCGGATGTCCGCTAAATCAGGATCAACCTTCGGATCGAACTCCTGCCTGCCTTCTTTGTTGTCCATCTTCTGGACGATCTCTTTGCCGACAATGTCTTCCAGTTCGCTGCGGGTGAAATCGCCCTGCTTAATGTTTCGGCCGCCCGCTATCACATTGATTGAGTAGCCCTTCGCCGTCGGCTCGTAGGTGATCTCATCAACCTGCTTGCTCAGATCGTAGCGATCAGCAGACTGCTCTCCGTTGACGAACGCCACGCGGTCATACCCGCCCTCGACGGCCATCGTGATGACCCGCTTGAGGGACAGGTTGAGCCAGCCCTCGGTCTTAGTGACGAAGGGGGCAGCGGGAATTGCGCGAATGTTGTTTGGCCCAGCGCCTGCTCGCTCCAAAGCAACTTCGCGAGTCGGTCCATCGCCCATTGCATCGTTGTCACGGTCGTAAACAACCCAATAATTTTCGACCTGCTCCAGCCGCCAGCCGGCGGCCTGCAATTCAGCAGACAGAACAGCCTCACGATTATCAAACCCCCTCTTCTTCCCTTCCTGCCCCCAGTCAGACTGGATCTCCTCTACGAACAGCACACGCTTGCCATCTGCATCTGTGCGGTCGTTGACGCGGATGTGGGAGATGACGTTGGGCTGGTCCCAATGGTTGGAACGATAGGACTCTCGATTCTCAAGCCTGTTGTATTCGCGGTTCTCATCTTCGGACAACTCATCGCCGCGCCGCACTCTGTCAAGCAGTTCCTTGCGCCTGCCAGAGACTTTCTTGAGAGGCAGCGTCAGCAGCACCTCGCGGTAGTTCTCGCCTCCCGGCAGGGTGTAAGCGCCGTACTTAGCACCCTTCGTTCTCGGACTGACCTGTTCAACTCCGATGCCTTCTTCGGCATCATCAACATTGCCGCCCTGCTCTTCCCACTCATTGATCTGGCGCTGGCGTTCGGCAAAAGCCTGCTCCTCAGTGTCAAAGACCTCAGAGTCTTGCCCAAGCTCGCTATAGACGCGCCAACCAGACTTCTCTTTTGATGCGCCCAGCACAGTCTCCTCGACTCGGACACCGCCATCTTTCAAGTAGTCAGAGATCGCTTGTTTGGTGACCTTCCCCTGCTGAAGATCGAGCCAGTCGTTGACTCCAGACCACTCAACCTCATCGGCCTTGATAGCGCCCTTATTGATCATCCCTTTGATTGCAGACTTCCAGCCAGCGGCCGGGCCGGCGTTCATCTTGATTGCGTCAACTTCTCGCGCCAGTGCGGAGTAGAAGGGAGGGACCGGCACGGAGAACCGGATGTCTGGGCTCTTGAGACTGAACTCGCCGTTGTTGCCTATAGCGGACTTGATCTGGTTGGGCGAGCCGATTACAACCCACACCCCGTCACCTAAGTCGACGCCATCGTGGCCTTGCGCCCGGAGCCGATCAAAAATCTGGCCCTGTACTTTCTTGTAGTTGCCAGCCATCCTCATCGCCTGACTATCGGCCTCCGACAGCGTGGCGGGATTTTCAATACGCAAATACACCGGCATTACCCGGCTTGCGGTATTGACCTCTTCGTACTGGCGAGTGTCGCGGTTGTACTTGATGTCCTTACTGTCGTTTTCTGTCGCGTACTCCGATGCCAATGAAGGGCTAGTAGTGAACCACGCGCCATTCTTCGGCACGTTGAACTTGCTGAAATCTTTGTCTTTGGATGTCCCGGTGTAGACGCGCAAAGCTTTGCCATCTGCGTCGACCACCTTACTGTCGCCGAACCACTGCTTGAATTCAGGGGATTCGATCTGGCGAGAGAACAGAAACTTCCTATTGCCATTTTCGTCAACAGCGTCTGGGCTCTCAATCGTCGCGTTCTTTGCCAGAACAAGCGGCCCGATCTGGACGACCTCGTCGGCTGCTGTAACAGGGTTCCCAGTCTTCCTGTCAAAGAAGTACGAGTGACGAAGAGGGTTGTAGCCGACCTGAGTCCAGCTATCAAAGCCCTCCTGCATTTTGGCAATCGCCTCTTCGTTCGTAACCGGGAGCCACTTGCCCAAGATTTGCGCGAATGGCGACTTACTCGCCCCCTGCGCGACAATCATCGCTTTCTTCGCGTCAGGGAAGGTTGCATCGGTCAGCGCAGAGACGGGCGCGTAACGAACGCCAGCGTCTTTGTTTGACGGGTGAATGGAATTAACCCAAACGCCGTTTCTTGTATACGCGGGGATATCAAGCCTCAACCCGACTCGATCACCTTCCTTGATGTCGTCGAGCCTGTTCCAGTTGATCTGCTGTTTTGCAGTTAGAACGCCCAGCGCATCGGCGTCAGTTGCCGGTGCCGGGATGAAGTCGTAGGGGGCGATAGCCCCTAAAAACTGCGGAGAGTTTGCAAGAGCGCCGTACTCTGCCGGAGTCATCTCGCCAGACTCGACCTTTCTTGCGGCGTCCTGAAGTTCATCGAAGCGCTCATCGATGTTCTTCTTGCCGGGCTCAATCCGCTTGACCGGGATCGGCAGGGAGAATTTCTCTTTGGTCGGCTTGTCGGTTACACCATCGGTTGCAACCCACTCCGGCATGAGCCCGGTCTTCTGGTCAGCGTAAATCGTATTCGCAGCGTCGGCCGTCTTGTTCTGCTCGGCTTTGGGCCCGAAATTCACCCAGCTGTTTTGCCCTCGCGTTTCGCTTGTAAGGGCGCGTCTGGCAAGAGGCGAGTACATCGCAGAGTGAGAGCGCCACGCGTTCTCCTCCCCTGCGGCCCTAAAGCCGAGACCATCTTTGATGTGACCGAAGTAATCGTGAACAACCCGGAAGATGTCGTTCGC
>JBIKSI010000104.1:0-13202 GCA_044348665.1 Crocinitomicaceae bacterium | reverse complement strand
AATGCCTTTTTGAATTGTAAATCTTGACCCAGCCATAATTCCTGAAGGTGTAATAAACTGACCAAAAACACTTGTGGTATCATAAGGTTCTTGCGTGAAGGGATTCCAATTATATCCATTCCATACAAGAAGATAGTTTGTCCCGTCAAATGCTACCTGAGCGTTACCTCCCTTTTGACCAAGAGAGATTCTATTACCTACTAATATTCCACTCGGGGAAATAAATTGAAAAGTAATATTATCCTTACTCAATACATCTCCTACAATTGTTATTAAATAGTTTGTCCCATCAAAAGCAACTCCTCCCGCAAATGTTGAATCATTTTCTATTGCTATTGGAAATTCTTGAGCAATTACTTTATTTGATAAAAATATTGAATTGAAGATTAGCAAAGTCAAAATGAGAGTATTTTTTTTCATGTTCTAAGGATTTAAGATGTTTAATTTTTTACTTTTGAATGATTAATTTTTGTTTTTGAGACCATTCTTCGCTCTTTATTTCTAAGAAATACGTTCCGCCTTCAAAATCACTTATATCTATTTCTTGTTGATTATTTTGCAGTATTTCACTTTTAATAATTTGCCCAAGAGTATTGGAAACAGTTACTTTTAAATTTGCTTGATTTTCATTCTTGAAATCAATATAAAAAAAACTATTAGCTGGGTTTGGATATGAAACAAAGTTATTTATATCAGCTTTTAGAGAAAAAATTCCTGTAATTGGATTATCAAAACTCAGATTATCGACATATAGAACAGAATTTCCATTTGGTTCATCTAAAGGCCCATTTGGATAAAAAGCTGCCATCATTATAGTTGCACTATCCGCAGAATTATATGTCGAAAAAGGAATCGTAAATGAAGACCAAGAGGATGATGCAATAGCAACAATTTGTTCGTCAAGTATCATTATTCCATTTTCAAACAAAAGAATTTTAATCCAAAGTGAATCGCCATTTTGAGGCAAATATTTATAATATCCACATAAACTTGTAGGATGTCCTACGATTGGAAACGTCGGTTGAAAAGGATAAGCCATGGTATCTGTTACTGTCAAACCGTAAGAACCAGTCGTTTGAGTTAAGGGGGTGTTATTTTCAAGTCGAAGCGAATAATTTCCCACTGCAGCAGGAAAATGATCTGTTGACTTGGTGCATGAATGAAACGAAGATGTTGATAAAGAATTCATTGTCGCCCATCCATTGGGGTCGTCATAAATTCCAAAATTAGTCCAATCCTCAAATCCATTGTTAGGGATTTGTGCATTTAAATTGATTGACGAAACAAGCAATAAACTTGTAAAAAGTATCAGTGTTTTCATAGCAATTATGTCAGTGATTATGGTGCTGACTCCGCACATTTAATTTTCATTACTTTATTTTTCAATAATAAACTTTTGTTTTCCTGACCATTCTATTGATTTGATTTCAAGCGTATATACTCCCGAGACTAAATTATTCACATTAATTTGTTGCATATTTTGATTTAGAGTTTCTGATTTAACTAAAGCACCCAATAGATTATAGATATTTAACGTGTAATCAGAAGTTTTCAGATGTTCAATTTTCACAGTTACAAAATCGGATGAAGGATTAGGATAACAACTGATAATTGGCGCTGAATTATTGCTTGCTTCTATAATTCCAACTTGAAGTTGAGGTGTTAACAAATAGGTTTTATTTGTAGCATTGAAATTATCTGGATAAGAGCTAATTCCTTGTAAAAGAATTTTCCCAATAGAACTTACATAGGTCATTCCAGGTGTAAGGTATTCCTGTGCTAATAATGTGTTAGATGTTGAAGGATAATAAACATTTGCTGTACTTAGTTCAACTGTCACAAGACAAACTTGTTGAGGATCAGTACTAGCCTTCACACCTAAAACATAAGCGATGTTGTCGGTTCTGTTTAATACCAAATCAAAAAAACCACCATCAGTAAGTGTATCCGATAATGGCACGGAAGTAACTAGTTTTGAAAATAACTTGGAGGTAGGATTGAATTCAATTAAAGCAAATTCTAAAGTTGGCGCACTTCTAGATGCTAATAAAATATAATTTCCATTACTCATGCGGGAATCATCAATCGGTCGTGTTGAAATGTGGTTCAATAACCAACCTGGATCAGCTGGAATTAACTCAGAATTTAAGTTTTCAAATGCATTTGTGGAAGCATTATAGTATTCCGTACTAGTAAAAACAGCCCCTCCGAAGGATGGCCAACCTCCAGCCATAACAGCACCTCCATCTGTTGTAGGTAGAAGTATTTCCTGCGCTCTGGGTTGATTCAGTGTTCCTGTGGTAGTATATGTGTCGGTTACAGGATCATAGAGTTCTCCGTAAGAAGCCGCAGTATTGTCGTACCAAGCTCCAGCAATTAGCACTTTGCCATTGCTTAGCTGAGTGCTTGCCAGCATCATTCTTGCTGTTGTCATGGATGCTTTAACATTAAATATACCAGTATTATTATCATACATCTCACATGTTGCATAGGCTGGAATTCCTAAATTTTGGCCTCCGCCTGCTATAAAATAATTGCCGTCTGATAATTTAGCCACTGAACCCATATCATGTGTGAAATTCATTGGGATTTCAGAAAACAAATTTATTGATGGGTCATAAATATCGGCATACGAACAAGAAACAAATCCATTCTCCCTTCCACCAAAAGAAATGATTTTTCCATTGCTTAATTGGCTTGCAATCGGATAAATTTTTGTTCTCATCATAAGAGGACCTGTCTGATAAATCGCACCTCCTGTTTGGGCTTCAGAAATAAAGTTTGTTACTAGTAATAATAGACCAACCATTATGACTCTTAATATTTTGGATGATGTTATTGTTTTTTTCATAATTATTTAGTCAGTGATTACAGTGCTGACTCCGCACTCCTAATATTAATTACTTTATTTTTGAATTATTAACTTTTGTTTTCCCGACCATTCTTGAGATTTGATTTCAATCGTATAAGCTCCGTTTATTAAATCTTTGGTGCTGAATTGATGCTTGTTTTGCTTCAGTATTTCTGTCTTTATGAGAGCTCCAAAATCATTATAAATATAAAGTGTCAGTTCGGAATTCTTGGCATTGTTTATATTCAAAGTTACAATGTCAGACGAAGGATTTGGGTATAAACTAAAATTGGCATTTTCCATACTATTCTCAGAAACGGAACTTACAAAACCTGTAAAACTTAAATTGTCTAAATACAAAGTTGATTCGGAATGTTGAACATATGCTCCAGTTACAAAAAGTATAGTTGCCGAATCAGGGATGTCAATAGTATTAAAAGTCATTGGTATTTCTGCAGCTGTCCAATTTGAAACGGTTTCAGTCGTTCCCCATGAAGGATTGCCTATTACCACACCATTTTTATAAAAATAAACCATTCCAATTATGGTATCTCCACCAAATGGAAAACATTTGTAATATAAATACAATGATGTCGGTCTATAATTTATAGCAAAAGAAGGTTTTGGTATCCAATTCACCATAGGATCTGAAACATCACAGCTAATCGCCGCTCCTCTTACTCCATTAGTTAAATCAGCTTGAATTTTCATAGAATATTGTCCTGTTCCAAGTGGGTAGCTTTCAGGGTTTTTCGCAATAGAAAATGAAGCTACCAAATTATTAGGTAATGAACCAACCCATAAATCCGGTTTTTCATAATTGTGACCAGTGAAATTATCAGTATAGTTCTCCCATGTTTCAAATCCGCCATTTGGAATTTGCGCATTCAAATTAACTGACCAAACAATTAAAATACTTCCTAAAAGAATAACATTTTTCATGGTATTTTGTCAGTGATTATTGTGCTGACACCGCACTTTTAATTCATTTATTAATTGTAAAATTAAGTTCCATGTATTAATTTAATTATGACCTTCGTTAATGAGGGGCATGATACTTATCATAATGTATTATTGGGCAACCCATCCTCCATCGACAGGCATCGTAATTCCTGTAACAAAGGAAGCAGAATCAGAACAAAGCCAAACAACAGCTTCAGCAACTTCTTCAGCTTGTCCCATTCTACCAATCGGCTCCATAGATTCAAATTGTTTTTCTACTTCTTTATTTTTACCAGTAAAACGGTCAATCATCGGTGTTTTGATTACGCCAGGGCAAACGGCATTTACTCTAATTCCAAGTTTTGCATTTTCGAGTGCTGCATTTTTTGTTAAACCTATTACACCATGTTTCGAAGCAACATATGAAGGTGCTCCCAAAAAACCAACTAATCCAGCTATCGAAGCATTATTTACAATAGCTCCTTTTCCTTGCTTAAGCATATGTGGTATTTGATATTTCATACATAACCAAACTCCTTTCAGGTTGATATTAATTGTTTTGTCCCAATTTTCTTCCGCACAATCTTGAGTTGGTGCAGAAACTCCTTCAATGCCTGCATTGTTAAATGCAAAATCTATTCGTCCATAAACTTGGATTGTTTTATCAACCATTGCCTTAACTTCATCTGATTTTGAAACGTCACATTGCACAAAAATTGCTTCTCCACCCGCTGATTTTATCAGCTGAATTGTTTCTTGATCTTCAATACAATCAGCTACTACCACTTTTGTTCCTTTTTTTGCAAATAATAGTGCTGTTGCTCTACCAATTCCGAAACTACCACCAGTTACGATGGCAACTTTTCCTTCAAATTCTTGATTCATGATTTTCTATTATTTTGTTTGTTAATTTTAGATTATTTTCTGCTAGTAAAATATTTTCTATGCCTTTTATGAGAGCATCAGGATTAAATGAAATACTATCAATCCCATTTTCAACTAAAAATTGAGCATATTCTGGATAATCAGATGGAGCTTGACCACAAAGTCCAACATGAGTGCCTGTTTTCTTAGCTTTACTTAAAGTCATTTCGATAAGTTGTTTTACAGCAGGATCAAATGGACTGAAAATTTCACTTAGTAGCTCCGAATCTCTGTCAGCTCCCAAAGTAAGTTGTGTTAAATCGTTTGAGCCAATTGAAAAACCGTCGAAATATTTTGCAAATTCCTCAGCCAACAAGGCATTACTTGGTATTTCTACCATCATATACAATTCTAAGCCACTGACACCTCTTTTTAGGCCACATGTTTCCATTACTTCAATTACCTTTTTTGCTTCTTCTAAAGTTCTACAAAAAGGAATCATCAATTTCACATTTTTAAAACCCATTTCATTTCGAACCATTTTCATTGCACTACATTCCAATTCAAAAGCATCTTTGTAAAGCGGGTGATAATATCTTGATGCTCCTCTGAAACCAATCATTGGGTTTTCTTCATTTGGTTCAAATTGTTTTCCTCCTAAAAGATTAGCATATTCATTTGACTTGAAATCACTCATTCTAACAATTACTTCTTTAGGATAAAAAGCACAGGCCATTTTTGCGGTGGCTTCAGCTAATGTATGAATAAAATAATCTTCTTTGTTCTCGAATTGGCAGCAAATCCGTTTTATTTTTGCTTTTACTTCTTTATCTTTGATAGTGTCGAAATATTTTAGTGCCATAGGGTGAATACCAATTGAATTATTGATGATAAATTCCATCCGCATCAATCCTACTCCTTCATTTGGTAATTGCGCATATTTAAATGCCTCATCTGGATGAGCTAAAATAAACATCACCTTCGTTTTTGGCTTTTTGATTAAAGAAATGTCAATTTCTTCTTCTTCCCATTTCAATAAGCCATCATAGAGAATTCCATTTTTTCCTTCTATTGTTGATACTGTAATATTTTGGCCATCTTCTATAACTTCAGTACAATTAGTGGTTCCGACAACAGCAATAGCACCCATTTCACGAGCAACAATGGCAGCATGAGAAGTTCTTCCTCCTTGGTTAGTTATAATTGCTGATGCTTTTCTTAAAATAGGATCCCAATCAGGATCAGTTCGCTCTGTTACCAAAATTTCACCTTCCTTCAATTTTGAAATTTCTTTCGGTGACTGAAGATATCTCGCTTTTCCAGAAACAATTTTGTTACCAAGACCAGCTCCTGAACAAAGTATCTTTCCTTTTTCTGTTAATTTATATTGTTTGAAAAAGGTTTGTTTTTTATTGCTATGGACTGTTTCTGGTCTTGCTTGTACAATGTAAATTTTACCGTCTTCACCATCTTTAGCCCATTCTATGTCCATATTGCATTTATAATGTTCCTGAATAATACATGCCCATTTAGCCAATTGTATTATCTCTTTATCATTTAAAACAAATTGATCTCTTTTTTCAAGTGTAGTTTCAATATTTAATACAGCATCTTCAGGTTTAATGATATGATTTATTTTTACATCAGAATAAATCATTGTTTTATTTTTACTTCCTAATTTATGAGAAATAATTGGTTTTACAACTTTGCCTAAAAAGGGCTTATAAACAAGATATTCATCCGTATTTACAGTACCTTGAACAACATTATCACCTAAACCCCATGCACCTGAAATTAAAACCAAATCTTCAAAACCTGAATCAGGATCGATCGTAAACATAACACCTGAACATGCGAGATCGGATCGAATCATCATTTGCACACCAATTGACAATGCTACTTTCATGTGATCAAAATGATTATCGAGCCTGTATTTTATTGCTCTATCGGTAAAAAGTGAAGCAAAACAGCGTTGGCATGCTTTAATAAGATTTTCTTCTCCTTTTACATTTAAATATGTTTCCTGCTGACCTGCAAAACTAGCATTAGGCAAATCTTCAGCTGTAGCACTGCTTCTTACTGCAAAGGATTTACCTTCTCCCGTTTGTTGAATAAGTAATTTATATGCTTCACGTATTTCATTTTTTAATTCCAAAGGAAAATTTGCATTCAGTAGCAAATTACGCGCTTTTGAACCTACCTCGGAAAGATTTTCACACGTATTAATATCTAAGTCAGAAATGATATCTTGCAATTCAAATTTTAATCCATCTTGGTCTAAAAAGTTCCAGTACCCTTTTGAGTTGACTGCAAATCCATTTGGGACCACTATTCCTTTTTTTGAAAGTTGGGAATACATTTCTCCAAGTGATGCATTTTTCCCTCCAACTAGTGGAACATCTTTTAGTCTTATTTCTGAAAAAAAATTTATTGCTTTCATAATTTATTTTTTATTATCCAGTCTTCCAATTGCACAACTAACATATGATTTAATATTTCTACCAATTTTTTCAAATCCATGTGTAGTGCCAGCCTCAGGATAACCTAAGTCTTTAAGTTTTTCCTTTATTTTCAAAAGGTCAGTGTCTGCTTTGTGGTGAATTTTCACTTCTTCCTTCTTTAATAAAACTGTTACTTTTTCAACCCCAGTTATTCCTAATAAGGCTTTTTCTATCGTATGTGCACATCCATCACAACTTAGGTTATCAATTTGAATTGATGTTTCAATTTCTGAATTACTTCTTTTTTCAACTTTAAAAACGTTTGCTTCTTTTTTCATTTTATTTTAATTTTGACCGTAGAATAAAGTTGTAATTGTTTAAAATTTAAGTACTTATGTATGTGTTTTAAAACATTACAGCAATCATAAACTGATAAGCAAAATTCGTTTTTTAGAATCAAATTACGAATGATAGAAGTTAGTTATAGGTATGACTTTTATTAAAAAAATAAGATAATCTGGTTTTACAGCTTATGCAAGCAGAAAAATCAAAATCATTTTGCAACTTCGATGATCAAACTGTTCAATTAATCAATCTCAAAGTAAAAGATTCTCAGAATAACAATTTAAGAAAATAAAAAGGTCTATTCATCCCAAACATTTACAATCATGTATGAATATGATTTTCATCATATTAATTAAAAATAAAAGTTACTTATTTTACAGTAAATAATTCTTACACAAGCAAGAAGTACCAACAAAAAGTTTAATATGGAAGGTAAAGAAGGTGTTGAAGCTCTTTTTCAATTTGCCACAGAAGGTATTTTAATTGTTGATGAAAGAGGTGAAATTTTGCGTGCAAACCCAAGTAGTGAAAAATTATTTGGTTATAAAAAAGATGAATTAACTGGACAGAAAATCGAAATATTGGTTCCTAAAAGCCAAGCTCACAAACATGATCATCATAGAACTAATTACCATAATAAACCCCAAGCTCGTTGTATGGGAAACGAAAAAGAACTTTCCGGATTAAGAAAAGATGGGTCAGAATTTCCTCTAGAAATCAACTTAAGTCCTTATGAAAATTCAGCTGGTAAATATGTAATAGCCTTCGTTATCGATGTTACAATTAGAAACCAAGAAAAAGAAAAGTTAAGGAATTACTCCGTGGAATTAGAAAAACAAGTTCAAAACCGAACTTCAGTTTTATTAGAAGCCATTGCGGAACTGGAAAAGACAAAAAAAGAATTACAAAAAATTATTGAAAATGAAAAGGAACTCAACGAATTAAAATCACGTTTTGTGTCAATGGCTTCTCATGAGTTTAGGACACCATTAACAACGATGATGTCTTCTTTATCATTGGTGACGCAATATAGTGAACAAAATGATTCCATAAATCAAAAGAAACATGTTGCAAAAATAAAAAAATCAATTCACCACCTTACTGATATCCTAAATGATTTTCTTTCTGTTGGTAAATTAGAAGAGGGAAAAATTGAATATTTACCTGAAGAGTTAAATTTAAAAACCTTGTTGAATGATGTTCTTTCGGAAATGAAATCAATGGCAAAGGCAAAACAAAATCTTGTTTTATTTTATATTGGCAAGGAAGATGTTATTTTAGATCCCAGATTATTAAAAAATGTTTTATTTAACTTAATCTCAAATGCAATTAAATTTTCTGATGAAGGAAAAACAATAGAAATAAATACTATAGCTCAAAATTCCACCATTAAAATTTCAATAAAAGATGAAGGAATTGGAATTTCTAAAAAAGATCAAAAACATTTATTCGAAAGATTTTTTAGAGCTCACAATGCAGTTCATATTCAAGGTACAGGTTTGGGTTTAAACATCGTTGCTAATTACATCGCACTTATGAATGGATCTATTACTTATGAAAGTGAAGAAAATAAAGGAAGTACATTTAACATTATTATTCCTAAATAGGAAAAAAGGGGAGTCTTACCACGAAATCAGCATTGCAGCTAATCAATTTAAAACATTTTACCATGAGTAAAAAAATTCTTATTATAGAAGACAATGAAGATGTACGTGAAAATACTGCTGAAATACTTCAACTAGCTCAATACGAAGTTATTACTGCCGAAAATGGTAGAATCGGAGTTGCTTTAGCTCAAAAAGAAAAGCCAGATTTAATTATTTGTGACATCACGATGCCTGTATTAGATGGACATGGAACTTTGTATTTATTGTCAAAAAATGAAGAAACTTCAAGCATACCTTTTATCTTTTTAACGGCAAAAGCAGAACGCAGTGAAATTAGAAAAGGAATGGAAATGGGCGCTGATGATTATTTGACCAAACCTTTTGATGACATTGAATTATTAAATGCTATTGAAAGCCGTTTAAATAAAAATGAAATATTAAAAAAAGAATTCACTAAAAGTATTACAGAAATTAATGATTTTATCGAAGATGCGAAAGGAATAGATTCTTTGAGGCAACTTTCTGAAAAAAGAGATTTAAGAATATATAAAAAAAAGGACGATATTTATCGCGAAGGCTCTTATCCAAAAGGAATTTATTTTATTAATAAAGGTAAAATTAAAACGTATCAAACAAACAACGCTGGAAAAGAACTTATTACAGGATTACACAAAGAAGGAGATTTTTTCGGTTACCTTTCACTTTTAAAAGACGAAAAATATAGCAGTTCTGCAGCTACGCTAGAAGAGTCTGAAATTTATATGATTCCTAAAGAAGATTTCTTTTCTTTGATATACAAAAATGCCGATGTATCAAAAAAATTCATTGAAATACTATCTGATAATTTGCGAGAAAACGAAAAACAATTAGTTAAACTTGCTTATAATTCTGTAAGAAAAAGAGTTGCTGAAGCCCTTGTAAAACTATCTGACAAGTATAAAAAAAATGACGACGAAACTTTCAGTATAAATATTGCCAGAGAAGATTTGGCAAATATGGTAGGAACTGCCACTGAAACTGTAATTCGAACTTTAAGTGAATTTAAAGATGATAAATTCATTGAAGTTTTTAATGGAACGATTAAAATCCTGGAATACGACAAACTTTTAAATATGAAAAATTAATTCAGGTTAACTTTTTGATTTAAAATATTTTAGAAGATTCATAAATTCAGAAGATACTTCCTTTTTTTCTCATTGACAAACATCATATTCGTCTTTGATTATTATCATAGTAGCACATTTCAACTAGGCTTACCTTTGTTCTAATTGGTGGATGGAATACAAGTAATTAATAATTCCTTTTATCGAATGGTTCTTTATTCTTATTAATTAGCTAGTTATTTATTTAATCGATTCAAACTATGAAAACAATTCTTGTTCCAACGGATTTTTCAAAAATTGCACTGAATGCAATTGATTACGCAGCTGAAATTGCTGTAATCGCAAAAGCAAAACTCATTTTGTTTCATGTTTATGATGAAATAGTTCCACTGATCCCTATAGAAGCTTCTTCTATGTATTCAATCGCTGATTTACGTCAAACAGTAATGAAGGAGTTGAAAAAAATTGAAACGAGACTACATAAAAAATATGGTCTTGAATTATTTATTGAAACTAAGTGTTCAACTGGTTTTACTGTTAATGAGATAAAGAATATCGCACAAAATTTTCATGTGGATTTAATCGTAATGGGAATGGAAGGAGCTGGCTATCTTCGAGAAAAATTTATTGGAAGCACAACAACTTCATTAATCCAGAAATCAGAATGTCCAGTATTGGCAATTGACAAACATGTGAAATTTAAAAACATTAAAAAAATAGCACTTGCAAGTGACTATGAAGAAATGAATAATAAGAGAGTTCTTGGGCCTTTAAAGGAAATCGCTCAATTGTTTAATGCACATATTTATTTACTAAATGTAGTACCTGAATTAGAAACAAGTCCTTATTTAAGTAAACAAGTGGAAGGATACAAGATAGATCATGTTTTAGAAGGTTTTGAACATACTTTTCATAGCACGGAAAGTGAAGATTTAATTGATGGCATAAATAATTTCATTAAAGAAGAAAAAATTGACATGCTTGTAATGATTCCAAAAACACACACGATGATAGAAAATTTATTTAACGAAGCAAATACAAAAAGAATGGCTTTTCACTCCAAAGTACCCTTGCTAACCATACACGAATCATAAAAAAATAACTAATAATTTAAGATAATGAAAATTTTAATAAATGACCGAAGAAAAATTTTCGGTATTAAAGAGGAATTTAATGCAGTTTATCCTTTTTTAAAACTAGAGTTTTTTTCAAAACCTCAAACCAAAGATGGTCCTCCGTCGTCAAAAATTGTCAAGTTCAGCAACAAAACTTTAGGAGAATGCAGAACTGAGCATAATACTGGAGAAATAACTATAGACAAAGAAATGACAGTTTCTGAACTAGAACAAAGATTTAGAGATGTTTATGGTTTAGGTGTCAGAATACTTCGGAAATCAGGAAATGTATGGCTAGAAACTACAAAAACTGAAAATTGGACCTTGGAAGCTCAAAATTCTGAAGGAGGAATATTGGCTCAAAAAAATACAGTCTAGAATCAGGCTCAGAGCTTATATAGGAAACTTTGAAACTTTTTCTTTCGAAATAATGCTAAAAAGCTAAATATTCAAAAAACGTTTGTAAATGTCAAAGGTGAATGCCTATTTGAAATTCAAATTAAGGATTAATTAACCAATGTTAAAAAGGAGGAATTATGGAAATGAAAATGTATAACTCAAAACTAAGAGCCTTATTGTCTATTAGGAATTTTAATACGACTTTGGAAAAACACTATGAACAAATGAAACAAATCGAGGAGGATCTCGATAGTTTGAATAAAAACGCATTATCGACAATTGAAACACATTGTTCAAAGAAAGAGCAAGAAAATTGGAAAATGAGTCAACAGGAGGTAATTGATTCTATTGAATCTATTAACGAAAGCTTAAAGTTGCTTCGAGAAAAAATTGAAATAAAAAAAAGAACAGATTCGGTAGAATTATGGAATCAACTTAATGCTAGCAAAAATAAATTGAAGAAATCGTATGAAGTATCAGAAAAACTGGGATACGAAATACTACCAGCAAGTGTTCATAAACATTGGGAAAAAGATATTTGTAATTTTGAAAAGATAATAATGTCTTTACTTCTTTCTCATGTAGAAGCCTGTAAACTAGAACTTGAGATGATTGAAAAATATACCCCAAGTGAATTAGATGAGATTACTCGAGTCATTGCAAGCCATATTCCTGAAGATTTTACATTTGAATGGGCAGATAAATATGAAAAGGAATATTTGAAAGCAGTTGAGGAAATGAAAAAAGAGTTTGGTAAGAAAAAAAATCTTTGGGACAGATTTTTAGATATTTTAGCTGATGGCACACACCAATCTCCCTCTGAACGGGTAATGATGCAAAGGTGGGTCAATGGCGATAAAGAAGATGTGCTTTAGAATCTAAAGATTCTGAAGGAGAATCTTTACTTCATAATTGATACTGACTAAAATCAGTCTCCTCACTAATAAAGATCATTTCGATGCACATGAAATGAACTTAAATTTGTACAAGTAAATAAATGTTTAATCTTATAAATGAAAAATTATGACTCTAGTAAAAACAAACAGCAACGGACTTCATTTTCCTTCCGTATTTTCTGATTTTTTCAATAACGACAATTTTTTCAATAGCCGTTTGCTTGAAAGAGATTTTGAACAATCTCTCCCTGCTGTAAATATCAAAGAGAATAGAAATGATTTCAAAATTGAATTTGCGGCACCAGGCTTTAAAAAGAATGATTTTAAGATCGATATTGAAGGAGATATGTTGACAATTAGTGCAGAAAAGGAAGTAGAAAAAAATGAAGAAAAGGAACTTTTCACCCGAAAAGAGTTTTCATATAATTCGTTTTCTAGGTCGTTTACTCTTCCACAAACGGTTAACTCAGAAAAAATAGATGCAAAATACAATGATGGTCTTTTGAAACTTATTGTTTCTAAAAAGGAGGAGGCAAAAAAAATACTTAAAAAAGAGATTAAAGTTTTATAGTTCAAGTGAGGTGTTAATTTTTGTGTAATTTAGTTAATAGACTCATACAAGCCCAAAATAAACCTTGG
>JBIKSI010000009.1:0-40243 GCA_044348665.1 Crocinitomicaceae bacterium | reverse complement strand
CATATTTTGGTCGAGATGCACGGTTTTTTGAAAGTTTTTTCATTTTTCCTTGCACTTGGTTGTGCAAAAATAAGCTATAACCCACAAAAATCAAAGGTTTATACTTTTTCAGCAGACCCTAATTAATTTTTTCTTTTCCAATCGTAATGCATCGGACTTTTTCCAATATACCAAGAAAAACCTGTTGTAAAATCAAGGATAATTCCATCAAAACCAGGTCTTTTTGCAGACTCATACATGTCCCAAGTAAATGTTTGATTTAAATGCGGAACGATGCTAAAATCAATGTTGTAGGACATGAAACGATTAATTTTATATTGTGTTTTCATTCCCATAACAAAATTGATAAGAATATCAGAGTAATCGTTTTGCCATTGCACATTTTCAAGTGTTTTGGCGCTATGCAAAATTGAGAAACCTCCTCCAAAATGGAAAAACACATTAATATTAGGTGGTTTTTGTTCCAAGTTTATAGCATTTAGAACGTTTACGTAACCTTCTAAACTTGTTCTGTAATAATTTGAAAAGTATTCTTGATTACTTAAGGTGTTAATAAACTTAAAACGATTAAAGTTGAAACTTCCTTGAATTCCAAAAATTTCATTAGTCATGTATCTATACCCCGTGCTTACACTCGTTGGGTTCATCACTCGGTCATTGACGAAATCCTTACTCAATGGGAAATTAGGTCTATTTGTTCCATACGAACTCTCAATAGAAATTCGATTGAATTTTTGCGTTCTTTGAGAAAAGGAAATTTGTATAAACAAAAAACTCAGACAAAATATTAAGTATTTATTCATTTTTTTTTATTATATAATTAACAAAAATACAAAATTTTCTACTTCAAAGTTAAGGTTTTAGAAAAATATTTTTTTTTATAACAATAAAGTATTGAATTTCAGTGTGTTATTTTTAAATTAAATAGTGTCAATATAAAAATTACAAAAAGTAATCAAAAATTTGATTACTTTTGAGATTTTTAATCCAAGATTAATATTGTTTCATGATTAAAACGGCTTTAATTACAGGTGTAACCGGTCAAGATGGATCTTATTTAGCAGCTTTTCTACTTGAAAAGGGGTATCGTGTTCATGGGCTAAAACGACGTTCATCTAGTTTTAACACAGAAAGAATTGATCATCTTTATCAAGATGTACATATAGATAATCAGCAATTTAAACTTCACTATGGAGACCTTACTGATTCTACCAATTTGATACGTTTGATACAAGAAATTCAGCCAGATGAAATATATAATTTGGCTGCAATGAGTCACGTTCAAGTTTCTTTTGAAATTCCAGAATATACTGCAAATGCTGATGGAATTGGTGCATTACGAATTTTAGATGCAATTCGTATCCTGAAAATGGAGAAAAAAGTAAAATTTTACCAAGCTTCAACATCTGAATTATACGGAAAAGTGCAAGAAGTACCCCAAAGCGAAACGACTCCATTTTATCCAAGAAGTCCTTATGCAGTTGCAAAAATGTATGCATACTGGATTACAGTGAATTACAGAGAAGCTTACGGAATTTTCGCAACAAATGGAATATTATTTAATCATGAATCTCCAGTTAGAGGAGAAACTTTCGTTACACGAAAAATTACTCGTGCAGTGGCTCGAATTGTAAATGGTCTTGAAAACAAACTTTATTTAGGCAATTTAGATGCCGAAAGAGATTGGGGTCACGCCAAAGATTATGTAAGAATGATGTGGTTGATTTTGCAAGCAACAGAAGCTGAAGATTGGGTAATTGCAACTGGAAAAACAACTAAAGTTAGAGATTTTGTTATTAAAGCCTTTGCCTGTGTAGGTATCGAATTAGAATTCAATGGTGTCGGAATCGATGAAAAAGCTTTTGTGAAATCATGTTCCAACGAAAAATATAAATTAGAAATTGGACAAGAGGTATTAGCAATCGATAAACGCTATTTTCGCCCAACTGAAGTAGATTTATTAATTGGCGACGCTTCAAAAGCCAAACAAAAACTAGATTGGGAACCTGAATATTCCTTGGATGAATTAATTCAGGAAATGATTGAGGCCGATTTAAAAAATGTGGATAAAGAATTGTATCTAAAAAAAGGTGGTTTTGACATGAAAAATGATCATGAATAAAGATTCAAAAATATATATTGCTGGTCATAAAGGAATGGTTGGTTCCGCTATTTTAAGACAATTAAAAAAGTTGGGATTTACGAATTTTGTATTGAAATCTTCGAAAGAATTAAATTTACTAAATCAGGAAGCTGTCTCTAAATTTTTTCAAGAAGAAAAACCAGAAATTGTTTTTTTAGCAGCCGCAAAAGTTGGAGGAATTAAAGCAAACAATACTTATCGAGCAGAATTCATTTACGAAAACTTAATGATTCAAAACAACGTAATTCACGCTTCGTTTTTAAATAAAATTCAAAAATTAATTTTCTTAGGCAGTTCTTGTATTTATCCCAAAAACGCTCCTCAGCCTTTAAAAGAAGAATATTTGTTAACTGGAAAATTAGAGGACACAAATGAACCTTATGCAATAGCAAAAATTGCAGGAATTAAACTTTGTGAAAATTATTTCAAACAATACGGATGTAATTTCATATCCTTGATGCCTACGAATATGTTTGGTGAAAATGACAATTACAATTTAGAAAATTCTCATGTTTTACCAGCATTATTGAGAAAAATAAATCTTGCAAAAGCCTTGGAAGAAAATAATTTTGACTTAATAGAAAAAGATATTGTTAGAAATTCTAAGGAGGAAAAATTAAACCTTTCTAAAGAAGAAATAGTGTTGTTTTTGAAAAAAAATGGCATTGAGAAAATCAAGGAAAAAGTCCAGCTGACAATGTGGGGATCAGGAAATCCATTGAGAGAATTTATGGAAGTAGATGATTTTGCAGAAATTTGCGTTGAACTCGCTCAAAAAGTTGATGCGGTGCAGCTTTACGATGAAATTTGTCAAACACACATCAATGTAGGAACAGGTTCGGAAATTAGTATCAAAGATTTGGCTCACAAAATTAAATCTATTATTGGCTTTAAGGGAGAATTTTCCTGGGGAAGTGATTCAATTGATGGAACTTTTAGAAAATGTATGGATGTTTCCTTGATGCATCAACTTGTTGGTGAAAGAACATTTGATTTAGATTTAAAAATTACTGAAACTTTTCAAAAATACATTTCAAATTAATGGATAAATCAAAAGAAATAGAACATTGGGATTTAGTCATAAAAGCTGAAAGTTCCTTGTTTAGCTTGAGACTAAATGAAGTATGGGCTTATCGTGATTTGCTATTTTTAATGGTAAAACGGGATGTGGTTTCCTTTTACAAGCAAACAATATTGGGGCCTCTTTGGTTTTTAATTCAACCCTTAATTACAACTTTTACTTTTGTTTTTATTTTTGGAAATTTAGCCCAAATTAGCACGGATGGCTTGCCACAGGTTTTATTTTATTTAACAGGAATTGTTGCTTGGAGTTATTTTTCAGAATGTTTGATAAAAACTTCTTCCGTATTTAAGGACAATGCAAGTATTTTTGGAAAAGTCTATTTCCCGCGATTAATAATGCCCTTGAGTTTGGTTTTTAGTAACTTGGTGCGTTTTGGGATTCAGTTTTTCTTACTAGTGCTAGTACTAATTTATTTTTCATGGTTTAGAGGCTTTCATTTTGAACTAAGCTGGAACATTTTTTTGTTACCCTTGTTTATTCTTTTGATGGCGTTTTTAGCCTTAGGATTTGGAATGATCATCTCAGCAATAACAACGAAATACAGAGATTTTGCATTTTTAATCACTTTTGGAGTGCAATTGTTTATGTATGCAACTCCAATCATTTATCCTTTAAGCGCAGCACCAGAAAAATATAAACAATTAATTTTATTAAATCCCATGAGTACAATTATTGAGGGCTTTCGTTTTATTTTATTGGGAAAAGGTTCATTAAGTTTGCATTCTATTTTATATGTTTGTATTTTTACTTTCATAACTTTTTTTCTCGGTTTACTTATTTTTAATAAGGTAGAACGGAAATTTATGGATACAGTTTAATTTGGTCATTAATTAGAAAGTGTGAGTATAGCAATTAAAATAGAAAATCTATCAAAAATTTACCATTTAGGTCAAATTGGAACGGGAACGTTTTACAATGACTTAAAGCGTTTTTCTGCCAAATTGCGAGGAAAGGAAGATCCATTTTTAAAAATTGGTGAAAGTAATGATCGTTCCACAAAAGGAGGAAATGTAGTTTATTCCTTAAAAGACATTAATCTAGAGATTAATCAGGGTGACGCGGTTGGAATTATTGGGAAAAATGGTGCAGGTAAAAGTACACTTCTTAAGTTAATTTCTCAAATAACGGCGCCAACTACAGGAGCAATAAAGATCAAAGGTCGAGTAGCAAGTTTGTTAGAAGTTGGAACAGGATTTCATCCAGAATTGACAGGAAGAGAAAACATTTATCTAAACGGAGCAATTTTAGGTATGCGTAAATCAGAAATTTCGCGAAAAATGGACGAGATTGTTGATTTTAGTGGAGTTGAAAGATACATTGACACACCTGTAAAACGTTATTCATCAGGGATGTATGTGCGTTTGGCATTTGCCGTTGCTGCACATTTAGAGTCTGAAATATTAATTATTGATGAAGTTCTAGCAGTCGGTGACGCTGAATTCCAGAAGAAATGCCTGGGGAAAATGGGAGATATTTCCAAAGGAGAAGGAAGAACGGTTTTGTTTGTGAGTCACAATTTAGATTCAATTTCTAAGTTGTGTCAGAATGGAATTTTGCTTGAACATGGGAAATTACTAGAAGCAAATGAAATGTCAAAGATCCTAAATAGTTATATGAAAATTGAAAGTTTTTCATATTTAAAAAGCTTTGATTATTTGGATGTTGGACCACAAATCGTTTCTGTTTCTTTGAACTCAAACTTGTTGATCGAAAGTAAATTCCAACTAAAAATAAAATTTAAGTCACCTTATTTGGTGCCACAGCTTGTTCCAGGATTTGTTGTCTATAATCAACTAAATGCGCCAATTTTTGGCAGTAATACACGTTTTCATAAAACCGTAATAAATTATTCAAGCCTGTTAGAAGGAGAAATGATTGCTGAAATAGAAGAATTGAATTTACATTCTGGAAATTATTCTATTTCAGTGTGGTTAGGCGATCAATTAGTCGATTTTGATGAAAAAGTAGAAGTAATACAATTTGAATATAAATCTAAAAATAATTATCAGCAATTACCTAATCCACTTGAGATTGGGTCTGTTGATCAAGTAGTTAATTGGTATTAAAATGATGAAAGAATTTCATAAATATGGGGGTGAATTTAACAATACTTCAGCAGAAATTATTGTTCCAGAAATAATTAAATTAGTGCATCCAAAAAGTGTTTTGGATTTAGGATGTGGAGTCGGAAATTGGTTGTCGGTTTTTGAGAAAAATGGAGTTGAAAAATTAATCGGAGTTGACGGTGAACATGCAAGAAAGCAATTTTTGCTAGATGAAAAATTTTTCATATCAACAGATTTTGAAAATGATGAAAATTTCGGTTCAGAATTGATCGAAAAAGTTAATCTGGCTGTTTGTCTTGAAGTTGTAGAGCATTTAACTGCAAAAACGGGAGATAAAATTGTGAATTTTTTGTGCGACAAAACTGATGTAATTTTATTTTCTGCTGCAATCCCCAATCAAACAGGGGAAAATCATATTAATGAGCAACATCCTGTTTATTGGCAAGAATTGTTCGCCAAAAGAGGATTTATTTTTTACGATATTTTCCGTGAAAAATATTGGAACAATTCCGAAATAATGTGGTGGTATAAACAAAATATGTTTTTAGTAGCCAAAGAGGGTACTTTTTCAGGTACAAATTTCCCGATTTTTCAAGGAGATTTGAGAATTCATCCAGAAATGTTACAAATGCATTTACATGAAATTGCTGAATTAAAAAGAAAAAAGGGATTAAAAAGTAAAATAAAAAAGTATTTGAAATGATCTCAATTATTATCCCGACTTTTAATCGATCTGAATTGTTGAAAAATACAATTGAGAGTATTTTGAAACATAATTCAAATTTTGCCTTGTATGAAATAATTGTGGTGGATAATGGATCAACTGACGAAACAAAAAAAGTTGTTGAAGAAATACAAAAAAGTAATACTGAACTTAATTTAAACTACATTTATGATGATATCCCAGGATTACTAACAGGGAGACATCGTGGATACAGGGAAGCAAAAGGTGATGTTTTAACCTACATAGATGATGATGTTGAGGTGTCAGAAACTTGGCTAAATGGCATTATTGAATGCATGAAAGCAAGACCAGAAATTGCTTTATTGACTGGGCCTTGTTTACCAAAATATGAAATTGATCCTCCTTCTTGGTTAGATTACTTCTGGACTAACGATAAAAATGGCTTACATTGCGGGTGGCTAAGTTTACTTGATTTTGGGTCAGAAGAAAAAGAAATTGATCCACTTTTTGTTTGGGGATTAAATTTCACAATTCGTAAGGAAGTTTTCGAAGAATTGAAAGGGTTTCACCCTGACACAATGCCCAAAGTTCAACAATATTTTCAAGGAGATGGAGAAACGGGACTTTCTATCAAAGCAAAGGAGAAAGGATATTTAGCTGTTTATTCACCAAAAGTCTTGCTTAATCATTTTGTACCAAAATCTAGATTAACTTTGGAATACATGTATGAACGTTCATATTTTCAAGGTGTTTGTAATTCATTTACGAAATTTAAAATGAAAAACTATAATGTACTTTCTGGAAATAGACCTACTTTACTAAGAAAGCTCAAACGAAAATTTAAAACGATAATAGGTTTTCCTAAACAAAATAGTTTACCTTTGGAAATATTAGAATTAAAAACTAAATTAGCTTTGAAAGAAAAGGAAGGTTTTCAATTTCATCAAAATGCTTATTTAAACAATCAACTTGTTAAATTTTGGGTTGAAAAAGAAAATTATTTAGATTATAATATTCCAAATAATGATTGAAAAAATAACTCACGAGAGCCTTGAGCTTGCAATAATAATTCGCGCTTCCTTCCAAAAAGAAGGAATAGAGTTTTTTACAGATGATAATTCATCCCAACAATTGGGATATATGAATCGTCCTGAAAATTATGTTATAGAACCGCATCGTCACAATATTATTCCAAGAGCAGTCCACTTGACGCAAGAAGTTTTGTTTATCAAAAGTGGAAAAGTACGTGTTGATTTTTACGACAATTCTCAAAATTATTTGAATAGTAAACTTCTTTTTCCTGGCGATGTAATTTTACTTTCAGATGGTGGGCATGGATTTAAAATGATCGAAAAATCAGAAATTATCGAAGTAAAACAAGGTCCCTATAACGGTGAAAAAGATAAGGTTCGTTTTGAAACAATTTCAGACGAAGAAGTAATTTTAAAATGAATGAACGAAAATTTTAATTTATACAGTCAATATTACGATTTAATTTACCACGATAAAACGTATCTGGAAGAGGCCAATTATGTGATCGATGAAATAAAAGTATTAAATCCGGCTGCCAATACAATCTTGGAATTAGGTTGTGGAAGCGGTGCTCATGCGCATTTTTTTTCTCAAAAAGGTTTCCAAATAACTGGAATTGACCAAAGTGAAAGTATGATTCAACAAGCACTAAAAAAGCAAATCCTAAATTTTGAAGCAGAAGTTGGAAATATTATCGATTTTGAATTAAACAAAAAATTTGATGTAGCAATTTCTCTTTTTCACGTGGTAAGTTATTTAACTCAAAATAAGGATTTAATTTCTTGTTTTCAATCTGTAAATCGCCATTTAAATTTGAATGGAAGCTTTATTTTTGATGTTTGGTTCACACCAGCTGTATATCATTTGAAACCAGAAGCTCGAGTAAAAACCTTTGAAAATAATGATATTTTAGTTGAACGAAGCTCCAAATCTGTCATGGATTTGCAAAATAATACCATTGATGTTCATTTTGATATTCAAATCAATCAAAAAAACTCAGGGGAACATGCTTTTTTACAAGAAAATCATTTAATGCGCCATTTTTCAATCCCAGAACTTAAAATATTAGCTTCGTTGACAGGATTTGAAATGCTAAAAAGCGAAGAATTAATCACAAAAAATGAGCCTAGTTTGGATACTTGGGCGATAACTTTTGTTCTACAAAAAAAAAGTGAATTAGTATGAATGCAATACCTGTAAATACGCCTTTACTTTCTGGCAACGAGTTAAAATATCTTACCGAATGTATTGAAACAGGATGGATTTCCTCGGAAGGACCATTTATTCAAAAATTTGAAAATGCATTCGCATCGTACGTAGATAGAAATCACGGAATTGCCGTATCAAACGGTTCAGCAGCTCTTGATATTGCCGTTAAAGCATTAAATATCGGTCTCGGAGATGAGGTTATCATGCCTACATTTACAATTATTAGTCCAGCACAATCTATTGTAACACAAGGAGCAATTCCAGTTTTAGTTGACTGTGAACTTGATACTTGGAACATGGATGTAACTCAAATTGAAGCAAAAATTACGTCAAAAACGAAAGCAATTTTGGTAGTTCACATCTACGGTTTACCTGTGGATATGGATCCAATTTTGGATTTGTGCAAAAAATACAAATTGTTTTTGATTGAAGATGCTGCTGAAATGCATGGTCAGACTTATAAAGGAAGAAAATGCGGAAGTTTTGGTGATATCAGTATTTTTAGTTTTTATCCCAATAAATTAATTACCTCAGGGGAAGGCGGAATTTTAGTGTGTAACGATACTGATTTAGCTGAAAGATGCAAAAAACTTCGAAATTTAGCTTTTGAACCAAATGGAAGAAGATTTGTGCACGAAGAAATTGGCTGGAATTACAGAATGACGAACATGCAGGCAGCTATAGCCTTGGCTCAATTTGAAAAAATAGATTTTCATTTAGCACGTAAAATTGAAATTGGGCAAAAATATCACCAAGCCTTTAAGGATTTGAAAGGATTTACTTTAGCGATACCAGAAACAGTTTTTGCAAAAAATGTTTATTGGATTTTTGGTTTAGTTGCTGAAAGCGAAGAGTTGATGCAGAAAACAGTTCAAAAATTAAGCGAACAGAAAATTGGCACGCGACCGTATTTTTGGTGTATGCACGAGCAACCTGTTTTTTTAAAAATGGGATTATTTCAAAATGAAAGCTATCCAAATGCTGAAAAAATAGCTCGAAATGGATTTTATATTCCAAGTGGATTAGGCTTAGTAGACGAAGAAATTGAACGAGTAATAGAGGTTTTGAAAAATTTATGAAACATGTTTTAGTCATAAATCCGAATAATGACACTTATTCAAATCCTACCTTAGTTTCGGTTTTTGAGGCTTTATTGGAAACTAATGACTATAAAATCACTTTACTTGCTCCAAAACAAATAATTACGAAACCAGAACATTTCCATCAAATTAATGAATTACTTCTAACTGAAAATTCAGTCAATTGGACGAAAAAAATTCAAACTTGGTTGCCGAAAATAAAAGACATTTTACAAGTTAGAAAATTTTGCATTCAGGAAAAAGTTGATTTAGTGATTGGAATTGACCCAATTGGATTGATTATTGGAGGAAGAATTAAGCGATTACTCAATAAACTAGAGCTTCATTATTTTTCATTTGAGCTATTTTTTTCAGATGAAATTGAATCAAATACGTATTTGAAAAAATTAAAGGACAAAGAAATATTTTACTCAAAATACATAAATTCATTATTAATTCAAGATGAACATCGCCTTCAATTATTGGTTAATGAAAATAAAATAACTTTAGAAAAAATAAATCATTTTTTAATTCCAGTTTCACCAGCCCAAGCAAAAATTGAGGGGGAAAATAAGTCCTTTTGGAGAAATAAATTAGGCATTTCAGAAGATAAAATTGTATTATTGCACAGTGGAAGTTTGGAAAAATGGAGCGGGGGTGAATTATTGATTCAAAATATTGAAAAAGGAATTCCAGCAAATGTGTTGCTATTAATTCATTCAAAAAGTGAATTAAATCCGCAGAATAAGATTCATAATAATTTACTTGAATTGGAAAAAAATAGCGAATCTGTTTTGATTCACAAGACAGTTTTCTCTGATTTTACAGAATACTTGTCTTTTTTGCAAGTGGCAGATTATGGATTGGTTTTATATCAAAAAGATGAAAGTTCTCCCTACACGGGAAAAAATATTGTAGAAATAGGACTCGCTTCTGGAAAATTCGCTTGTTTTATGAGTCAAGGAATACCAGTAATTGCAACTTCCTCAAAAATATATGAAGAACTAAATGCCAAATATTATTTTGGAAAAATTCTCAGTTCTTCCGACAATTTTGCCTCTCTATGTTTTGATGATTCCAAGCCTAATAAGGAAAGTCTAAATAAATTAATATTGGAAGTTTTGACTTTTGATAAAGAACTTAATGATTACATTTACCTTTTACAAAACAAATAATGCCAAAACTTTCCATCATAACAATAAATTTTAATGATAAAAGTGGTCTAAAAAAAACCATGGATAGCGTCATTGCCCAATCTTCAAAAGATTTTGAATATATTGTAATCGATGGCGGCTCAAATGATGGAAGTAAAGAACTAATAGAAAGTCATGCTAACAAACTAGCTTATTGGATTTCAGAACCGGATAAAGGGATTTATCATGCTATGAATAAGGGAATCTTGGCAGCTAAAGGTGAATATTGTCAGTTTTTGAATTCTGGTGATTTTCTGACCGATAACAATGTAATTACTGCAATGCTAGAACAAACGGATGATTTTTCTATTGTAACTGGTCACATGGTAAAAATTTTTCCAAATAATCAAAAAGTATGTGATAAAATTAATTTTAGTAATTCTTTATTACATTTTTACAAAGGAACAATTAATCATTCATCTAGTTTAATTAAAAAAACTTTGTTTGAGAAATATGGTCTATATGATGAATCATTAAAAATTGTTTCTGATTGGAAATTTTTTTTGAATGTTATTGGACTTAGAAATGAAAGTGTTAAATATGTAGATATTGATGTCACTGTTTTTGACATGACAGGTATCAGTTCCACAAATTCCAAATTAGAAAGGCAAGAACGAAGAAAAGTTTTGGAAGAATTATTACCTAAATCAATTTTAGTAGACTACGATTTGTATTGGAGAGATATTGAAATGATGAGGCGTTTTAAAAGACATAAACTGATTTACAAATTTGTTTGGTTGATGGATCGAATTTTATTTAAAATAGAAAAAATAAAAAAATAATTTACAATGTTTTCTGTAATAATCCCACTTTACAATAAAGAGAAATACATTCAAAAAGCAATTGAATCAGTGTTGAATCAAAGCTATTCTAATTTTGAATTAATTATTGTCAATGATGGTTCAACGGATTCAGGACTTTCAGTTGTTGAAAAAATTCAAGATGAAAGAATTAAAATAATTAATCAAAAAAATGGTGGCGTTTCAATTGCGAGAAATTCTGGGGTTAAGCATGCACTATTTCAACTAATTGCCTTCTTGGACGCTGACGATTGGTGGCATCCAGATTTTCTTTCAGAAATGTTGGATTTACATTCCAAAAAATCTAATTCAGCAATTTATTCTTCAGCCTATTTCAGAGTTAAATACAATAAATTGACCCAATCCAAAAATAATTTAAGTATTAATTATCAAGGAGAAATAAACTATTTAACAGTTTATTCATCCTTCTGGTGGATGCCTATTACCTGTTCTAATACAATTATTCAAAAATCAATATTTAATGAATTTGGAGGCTTTAATGAGCGATTGAAATTTGGTGAAGATCAATTTTTATGGTTAAATGTAGCCTTAAAATATCCGATTTATTATTCTAATAAACCTTTGGCATTTTATAATCAAGATGTTGATACAATAAATCGAGCTGTAGGAGCAAAAAAGAAGTGGAAAAAAGAGGAACACTTTTTATTTTGTTTAAATAAATTTGAAAAGGAGGATAATCAAGATTTAAAATACCTTTTGGATGGCATAAAATTAAGAGCTTCTGTTAATTTTTTCATTCAAAAAAATTATTTAAAAGAAATAAAAGCAATAATTAAGGATATTGACTTAAATCTCCACGATAAAAAAGTAAGCTTCTATTTTCGTTTTCCAAGATTTTTCGTAATTACTTATTTAAAATTAAAATCAATTGGTTCACAAATAAAGAAAAAACTTAAAAAATGAATGTATTAATCTTTTTAGGCTCGTTGAATAGCGGTGGTACTGAAAATTTATTTTTAGATGTTTTAAAAAACCGCATTAAAATTAAGGAAATAAACTTTTTTCTTGTTTCAAGAAAGGGTGGAAAATTACAAGAAGATTTTAAAGAAGCAATTTCTAACTACACTAAAATTAGCTTAAACAATCTAAAATCGATTCTTAAATTTAGACGGTTTGTGACAGCAAATGAAATCCAGATGGTGCATGCAAATCAAGCATTAGATGTCCTAAAATTGCGTTTTGCACTACTTTTTTTAAAGGTGAAAATTGTTTATTCGATTCATCATTTTGACCATTCGATGACCAAAAATCACCTTTATTTCTTTAAAATTGCCCTAAAACTTTCCGATCATCTAATTTTTGTTTCCGATTTTCAGAAAAATTATCTTCATTCAAAATATAAAATTAAAAATGAAAAAATTAGCCTACTTTACAATGGAATTGATTTTAAAAAATTAGAGATACAGCTCGATAAAAACAAGTTTAGAAAGGAATTGCAAATTAAAGAAGAAACCATATTAATTTGTTCAGTCGGCAACTTTGTAACGGGAAGAAATCAACTTCTAATCTGTAAATTTGCAAAACTACTCAAAGCATCAAATGTGAATTTTAAATTAGTTTTTGTGGGTCAAAAAAATGAAGATAAATTTCCTCACTATAAGGATTCCTACTCGTTTTGTGAGGTAAATAATTTACTAAACGAAGTATCTTTTTTAGGTTCAAGATCTGATATAGATCAAATTTTAAAATGCAGTGATGCATTTATTTATTCATCTGGGCATGATAGTTTTGGAATTGCTGTAATCGAAGCCTTGTATTCAATGAATAATGTTTTTCTAAATGATTGGCCAGTAATGAGAGAAATATCGAATGATGGAACTTTTGCAACAATTTTTGCAACTAATGATGAAAATGATTTATTTTCAAAATTTAATAGTAATTTTGAGGAAAACAAACATATTTCTCAAACCGAAAAGGTGAAATTTTTGATGGCTAATTTTTCTATTGAACAACACCTTCTTGGGCTTGAAAAAATTTACAAGAATTTAAGCAAATAAATTGATTACAATTTTCCCTAAATATTTTACTTCCAAAGCAATTGTTTTATATATTGCTTTGCTGATACTTTGTTCTTTACTTTTTATAAATCAAATTTTACCAAGTCATTGGATAGCATTTGGTTTAATTGAGGTCATAGCCTTCTTCACTTTTTCCAACCAATTGTCCCAAGATTGGAAATCGAGTTCCTCAAAAACCTTTTACAAGAAAGTATTCACAACTGCACTTTTTATAAGGATTTTGTATGTAATATTTTCCTACTTTTTTTATGAATACATGACTGGAATACCATTCGAATTTCAAACTGCAGATGCGAATGCTTATCATAATGAAGCCACATGGATCAATGATTTATACAATAATGAATCCTTTTTTCAAACTTACCCCGATTACATTAATGGAAAATATTCAGATGCTGGATATCCAATTTACCTTTCAATCATTTATTTTATTTCCGATAATAGCATTATTTTTGCTCGGATAATTAAAGCTCTGCTTAGTGCCTATACTTGCATTCTTATTTACAAAATATGTAAAAATAATTTTGGCGAATCAACAGGCAGAATTGCAGGAATAATCTCTATTTTTTTTCCAAGTTTTATTTATTATTGTGGATTACATGTGAAAGAAACAGAAATGATTTTCGTACTTACATTTTTTATCGAACGCATTTCTACAATATTAACATCAAAAAAAATTGCTTATCCAACTTTAATTAGTGGTATAGCTTTAGCTTTTTTACTTTTTTTCTTCAGGACGGTTTTAGGCGTCAGTGCTTTTTTTGCTCTTTTTTCAGCAATATTGTTTACTCAGAACAAATTTCTTCAAAGCAGTAAAAAAATGGTTATAGGAATTTGGGTGGTTATAACCTTGTTTCTTTTCTTAGGTGGAACATTTATCAATGAAATCGAACGCTACTGGGGAGAGAAAGGTACGAATCAAAGTCAATCTATGGAGGCTAGATCTGCTCTTAAAACGGGAAATAAATTTGCAAAATATGGAGCCTCCGTAGTTTTTGCACCATTTATTTTTGTAGCACCTTTTCCGACAATGGTAAATGTTGAAACTCAACAAAACCAAATGATGCTTCATGGTGGGTTTTTCGTTAAAAATGTACTTGGGTTTTTTATTTTACTTGCATTAATAGTTTTAATTAGAACAAAGCAATATAAAAAACACATTTTTATTCTGTCATTTTTACTTGTTTATTTGGGCATCTTGACACTTAGTAAATTTGCAATTTCGGAACGATTTCACATGCCTGCTTATCCTGTGTTAATTATTCTTGCCGCTTATGGGATTTCACAATTAAATTTTAAAAACTCAAAATATTACATTCCCTATTTAATATTAATTGGTCTTGTAATCATTGGTTGGAATTGGTTTAAATTAGCAGGAAGAGGAGAAATATGAGCAAAAAAATACTTTATATTGCAAATTACCGCAAAGATGTTGGTGGGATTAGTGGACAAGTTGATGTTTTGCTTGAAAAGCTTGATAAAACAAATTATCAAACCGATTTGTTGAACACAAAGACAAGTCTATTCAAACGTTTCCTTCTATTTTTAACAAGTAGAAAACAAATAAAAAATTCCGATGTAATTCACGTTCATTGTTGCTCTAATTTTGGAGGATTTTTTCCTGCGATATTGGGAATAATTATGGGTAAATTACATGGCAAAAAAGTAATCATCACCTACCATGGTGGCGATGCAGAAAATTTTATTTCTAAAAATAAATGGATAGTCATTCCTTTTCTTAGGAAGGCAGATGAATTAATTGTGTTGTCAGATTTTCTTGAAAAAGTGTTTTTGAAATTTAAATTAAAAACAAAGCTTATTCCCAATATTTTTGAAATCCAAGATTCCAGAAGCATCTCAAAAACCGAAATTTTGCCAAATTTTATTTCAACCCGTGCTTTAAATAAACTATATAATATTGATCTCATTTTGGATGCATTTTCCGCCATACAGAAAGAAATTCCAAATGCTTTACTCACAATTTTAGGTGATGGAACTGAAAGAGAAACTTTAAAAGCCAAGTGCCTTAATGAAAAAATTGAAAATGTTCATTTCATTGGTAAAGTACCAAACCAAGAAGTTCGAGATTACTTGAAAAAAAATGATTTTTTATTAAGCGCGCCTAGTATTGATAATTTCCCTATTTCCATTCTAGAAGCTTTTGAAAATGAGTTACTTGTCATTTCATCTAATGTTGGAGGTGTTCCTTTTTTGATTGAGAATTTTAAAAATGGATTATTATTTGAAAGTAAAAATGTAAATGATCTCGTAAAAATGATTAAATTCGCTATTCAAGATAAACAAAATTCATTAAAAATGGTAGAAAATGCCAAACTAAGGCTTTTTGATTTTTCTTGGGATGCTAATTGTAACAAATTTGACTCGATTTATTTATTATGATTTTTAAAACTCTATTAAAACTTAGTGGTGGATACAATGAATTAAGAAAAAGGTATTTAACCTCAAATAAGGTAGTTAAAAAGTATTATAAATTTATCTTAAAGGGGGTACAACATGAATACGGCGCCTATCTTCCCTTTAATAATCAAATTGATGGCGGGATGAATTTTCCACACGGGTTGTATGGCGTTTTTATTAGTGGTGGCGCAAAAATAGGTGAAAATTGTACACTTTTTCAACATGTAACAATAGGCAGTAATTCTATTTATCAATCAAAAGGGTATGGATCTCCAACAATTGGGAAAAACTGTTTTATCGGTGCAGGGGCTAAAATAATTGGAAAAGTAACTATTGGTGATAATTGCAGAATTGGTGCAAATTGTGTTGTAAGTTGTGATATTCCTAATAATTCTGTTGTTGTGCTCGAAAAACCATTGATTATTCAGAAAAATGAACTTCTAAATCGAAATTATTCGTATTCGAAAAAAGGTTTTGGTTATAGTTTCAACGGAGAATTTGTACTCGAAACCGATCCAGAAATATTAAAGTTTTTACATAAAAATGACTAATTTAAAAGAAAGATATATCAAAAAAATAATACTTCCTTTAAGCGACCTAGTTTTAAAGAGAAGCATTTCTAAACACCTCAAATTCTTAGAGAAAAGTCAATGGTGGTCAACAGAAAAACTGGAAGAATTCCAAAATCAGCGCTTGAAATTACTGATAAAGCATGCGTATGAAAATGTTCCATATTATACGAATTTGTTCGACAATTTAAAGCTAAAACCAAGCGACTTTTCAAGTAAAGAAGATTTGAAAAAATTACCAATATTAACCAAAGAACAAATAAAACGAAATTTCCCGGAATTTATCGTCAATAAACATTTGAAAAAAGGCACTTATTACAAGGGTGCATCGAGTGGATCAACGGGTGAACCCTTGAACTATTTTTTAAGCAAAGAAGCTTACAGTTTTAACATCGCCTGTGGATTGAGAGCATGGTCTTGGATGGGCTATAAACTAGGAGATAAATATATAAAAGTAAGCCAAAATCAACGTTCTAAAAAAGAAAAAAAAATTCAAGACAAATTAATGAATAATGACTATTTGTTTTTGAAAAACATTGACAAATCAAGTATTTCTGAAGCAATTGAATTAATTAAAGAAGCTAAACCAAAAATTATTCGTTGCTACCCGGATCCTCTAGAATTTATTGCAGATGAATTAATTGCCCGAAATGAATTTATTCCGCTGAAAGCCATTGCCACCACTGGAAATATGTTGCATGATGAAGCTCGAAAAAAAATAGAATTTGCTTTTAAAACAAAAGTATTCGATGGATACAGTTGCGAAGGTAGTGCTCCTTATTTTCAATGTGAGTCTCAGGAAAACTATCACGCCGGAATGGAATATGCTATTTCAGAATTTGTGGATGTTGAAGAAAATGAAAACGGTTTCAAACAAGGTAGACATATTGTTACCAATTTATGGAATTTTGATACTCCTTTCATCCGCTATGACTCCCAGGATTTACTAGAATTTTCAGGTGAAAAATGCTCTTGCGGACGGAATTTATTGCCTATAAAAAGAATTTTAGGCAGAGATAATGATGTTCTTGAAACTCCAAATGGAAAAAGAATAATTGTTCATATTTTTACTATATTTTTCTCAAAAATGCCATCTGTGAAGCAATTTCAGTTTATTCAAGAAGATGAAAAAACAGTGAATGGTAAATTGATTGTTCATGAAACTTTTACTAATGAAGACTTTTCAAAGGTAACTGAACATTGCAAACAAGTTTTTGATGATTCCATGAGCGTAAATATCGAACTAGTAGACTCAATTCCAACTACTAAAAATGGGAAACGTAGGTTTCTTATAAATAGAATGAAATAAATGGAAGAAAAATACAATTCTCGGTCTTTTTTGGCAATTTTAAAAGGAATTGGAATTCGTTTCCTGTCCATCTTTGTCATGTTTACTTTTCCTGCCCAGTTTACAGTTTTTATACATCAGTTAAGGGGCGTAAAAATTGGAAAAGGTTCAAAGATAAATCGTACAGTTATCATAGATGATAGTCGTCCAGATTTAGTTGAAATTGGAGAAAAAGTTTGGGTAACCGCTGGTGTTCAAATTTTATGTCACCAAAGAGATATTTCTAAATATGATAAAACGAAAGCCGTCATGGAACTTCCATTGGTGTATAAAAAAGTAATAATCAAAGACGGCGCTCATATTGGAATTGGTGCAATTTTGATGCCTGGTGTCACTATTGGAAAAGGTGCTGTTATTGGAGCGGGTGCTGTTGTAACCAGTGATATTCCAGATTTTTCTGTAGCAGTAGGAATTCCTGCGAAAGTAATTAAAACATTTAACTGATGAATATCCTTTTTGAATTAAATCATCCAAAACATTTTCATCAATTCAAATTTGTAATTGAAAAACTGAAATTAGAAGGACATAAAGTAATAGTTATTGCCCGAAATAAAGATATTTTATTGCAATTATTGAACGAAAACGGCGTAGAATTTATCGTTTTTGGAAAACATAAAAAAAATTACTTATCGAAAATTTTTAACACCTTTTCCTTGATTTTCAATTATATCGCATTGATGCGGAAATTGAAAGTTGATTTGGTTATTTCTAAAGCTTCATTTTATGGAACTTTTACAGCTAAATTACTAAGGAAAAAATCAATTATTTTTCCTGATTCTGAAATTGTTAAGGTCACAAATAAGTTTGTTGTGCCCCTAGCGAGTAAAGTGATAACGCCAGAAAATTTCACTTTAAATTTTGGAAAAAAACACCATAAAATAGAAGGCTTTTTCGAATCCTGTTACCTTGCACCACAAGTTTTTCAAGCGAATTCTGAAGTATTAGAAAAAAGTGGAATAAAATCTCCCTTTGCCTTGGTTCGATTCATCGCTTGGAACGCCAATCACGACCTCAATAATCATGGTTTTTCTGAAAATGAAAAAATAAAATTGATCGAGTTTCTCAGTCAAAATTTAAATGTTTACATTTCTTCTGAGGGCAAAATACCAGAAAGTCTATTGAAATATAAACTTCCTAGCGCAAGTAAAGACATTCATCATGTGCTGAATTTTGCTACTTTATATGTTGGTGATTCTCAAAGTATGGCTACAGAAGCAGCACTTTTGGGTACACCTTCATTTAGATACAATTCCTTTGTGGGTGAAAATGATATGTCAAATTTCATTTTGCTCGAAGAAAAACATAAAATGCTCTTAAATTTTGCTGAATTTGATGATTTAATGATGAAATTGAGTGAAAGTGATTTCATTTCTGCAAAGGAGAATGCGATAAGTAAAAGAGAAAATTACAACTTAAAAATTGGAGATTTGAATCAAAAAATTGTTGATTTGATCTTGAAAAACTAATATATGGATTTTACCATAGATACATACAAACAGATTATTCAAACCTTGATAAAGAAGGAATATTCCTTTCAAACCTATGCTGAATTTATTCAAAATCCTGAGGAAAAGGCAATAATATTGCGACATGATGTCGATTTACTTCCCTTAAACTCACTCCGATTTGCGAAAATTCAAGCAGATTTAGGCATTAAGGGAACTTATTACTTTAGAGCTGTTTCAGAAAGCTGGGATGAAGCTGTTATTCTTGAAATTGCCTCTTTGGGTCACGAAATTGGTTATCACTATGAAAATTTGACAACTTGCAAGGGAGTTTTAGAAAATGCTATGGCTGATTTTCAGTTCAATTTAGAAAAACTGAGAAAATTAGCTCAAGTTTCAACTATTTGCATGCACGGAAGTCCTCTTTCCAAATTCGATTCTAAAGATTTATGGAAGAACTATAAATATCAAGATTTTGGAATTATTGCAGAGCCTTATTTTGATACTGACTTTTCAAAAGTTTCTTATTTGACGGATACTGGACGACGTTGGGATGGCGAAAAAGTGAGTGTTCGAGATAAAGTTGATGCTCAATCAATAATAAGTGTACATTCTAGTTTTGCATTGATTGAAGCCCTTGACAAAAATGAAATAAATGCTCCCATCATGTTCACTTTTCATCCACAAAGGTGGAATGAATTTGGTGCTACTTGGATCAAGGAATTGATTTTTCAAAACATAAAAAACTTAATTAAAGCTTTGTTTTTTGTAAAAAAGTAATAAAGTAGTCAAAAAAATAAAAAAATATGAAAATAGGTCTATTATTATCAGGCTGTGGCGTTTACGATGGCGCTGAAATTCAAGAAGCAGTTTTAAGTTTACTTGCCATTGAAGAAGCGGGACACGAAGCCGTTTGTATTGGTGTAGATAAGTTACAGCATCATGTAATCAACCATTTAAATGGTGAAGAAATGCCAGAATCACGCAATATGCTCACTGAAGCGGCTCGTATTGCACGTGGAAATATTCATGAAATTTCAAATATTACTCCTGCCGATATTGATGCAGTCGTTATTCCTGGAGGTTTTGGAAGCGCCAAAAATTTCACTACTTGGGCTTTTGATGGCCCCAATGGAACGATTTTGCCGCATGTAAAATTATTGCTGGTGAATATGTATAATGTTGGTAAGCCAATTGTTGCCTTGTGTGTAAGTCCTGTAGTTTTGGCAAAAGCCTTTGAAGATTCTAAAGTGCAACTCAAACTAACAATTGGTACTGATCAAGAAAAATCGCCTTATGACATTATTTCATTTAATCAAGGTTTGGAAAAAACGGGGGCACACGCTGAAATGAAAACCGTTCGTGAAATTTTAATCGATAAAGAAAATAAAATCATTACGGCTCCTTGTTACATGATCGATGCTTCTATCCTTGAAATTAGAAATAATATCAAACAAGCAATTGAGGCAATTTCAATTTTACAATAAAAATCTCCTAAAAAAAATATTCTTAGGAGATTTTGAAACTTAGTTGCTTGTATCGATTATAATATTACCACCTTTTTTGATATTATTTCATTGTTAGAAGTTCCATTTATAAAATAGATACCAGGATTTAATCCATGAATTTTTTCATTGTAGTTATTTTCTTTTGATAAAATCACACTTTGCATTAATTGTCCTAGTTCATTTATGATGCTTATTCTCATTTCATTTGATGTTGAAATTATAAATTCACCATTGTTTGGATTTGGATAAGCACTTAATTCAACAAAAAACATCTCAGAGTTAATTGCTCCAGAAATTAACTGTTCTTCTTCAATAACTTCAATTTCTTTCATGTCATTTAATTCAGAATAATTATTCTCAACAGTTAAGTCTTCTTGAATCATCATCGCCAAAGCTGTTGGAGTTGTTACATTACAAGAAACACCGTAAGTTTGCCAAGATCCATTAATATTTACAGCTACATCAACTTGATAGGTCGTATTAACTGTTAATCCTGGGATTTCAGACATTCTAAATACACGACTTGTTTTTACAATGGAATCTGCAAAAGGAATAGTTCCATTTTTAACTCTAAATCTGTATTGAGTTGCGCCAGAAATTGGATCAGCATACAACAAAGTTGCAGTGGAAGTTAAAGTAATGCCACATTGAGATGTCTGTAATTTAGTTGTTGGTAATGTAGGCATAGTAATGTTACAAGGTGCTCCGTATCCAATCCATGCTCCGTTTACAAAAGCGTCTACTTCAACAGTAACAGTTACACCATAGTGAACAGTTGTTAATTGAGACATTTTAAATGTTCTAGATGCTCTTGTAATCTCCTGAACACTTGCTCCATTGGTAACTCTGAATCTGTATTGAGTAGCACTGATAATTTGATCAGCATATAAATCAGTTGTTACATTTGTCAAGGTAATTCCACATTGAGAAGTTTGTAATTTAGTTCCAGCAGATGCCGATCTTGTAGTAATCGGACAAGCTGGTCCAAAAATTGACCATTCAGAATTAAATGTTCTCACACTCATTTGGTAAGTTGTTCCAGGCAAACATCCATTTACTTGAGAGGGCTTAAAGGTTCTTGAGGGTTTTTGAATCGTCAAGGTTGTAGCCCCATTTACCAATCTAAATTCATAAATTGTAGCTCCAGGAACTAATCCACAATAAATATCTGACGAATTATCTCCCAAAACAATATTACATTGAGAAGGAATTATTTCTGTACAAATATTAATAATGGCATTCACTGGGGTTCTAGCACTAACGCAACTCCCAAACACAGATTCAACATAAAATGTACTTGTGAGATTTAAGTTACTTATTGTTAAATCATTTCCAGATAAATCAAAATTTAAATCATCAACAATTTCAACACCACCTATAGCACTAGTATACCACTTTAAACTTGAAAAATCACTTGGTAAAGCTGAAATTGTCAGTTCTCCACTTCCACATCTTACATTAGAAGAAACTGATGTAATTTCATTGCTGCAAATTAACAGCGCTTTAAATTTAATATTATCTATCGAGAATTTATCTCTATTTCCACTTCCTGATTCATCCACACAAGCCCATCTTAAATAACACTGTGAACCATCATTTATTAAAATATTTGAAATAACAGTGCTTTTATTTGAAGTTGTCCACGTTGGACTTCCATCGGCTGCTGCAGGTGACAATAATCTAGCATCCAAAACCTCTGTATAAGTGATATTATCAGCGGAAAAATATAATTTCATAGAATTTGATCTTGGTTCATCATTAAAAATATTAATATCATATTCAATATTTAATGTATTGAATTCTGATCCAGTTTCGTTTTTCAACCTAAGTGTAATGGCGCCTTCATTCCCAGACAAAAAAGCAGCAGTGGGCTGAAAACCAAGAGATTTATTCCCCGGATCAATTTCAACTCCATATAATCCAGCTCCAGCAAAAGTTGATGTAGTTACTCCTCTTGGAACAACAGAAGTAAATAATGAAGGATATACTGCAGCTTGTGTCTCAACATACCCAATAGTTCCATTTACTTGAACACTCCAAGCTCCACTGTTTAGTTTGTTTGCTTGACCATCAAATGAATAAAGTGGATTTGAAGCATTAAATCCTGATCCATTAGAACCATCAAGATTGTTATCAAAGTCAATTAATAATTCATTGTTCAAGGAACCAATTATCAAGCCATTATCCGATACTCCCCCTAATAATGTAATCACTGCATTTGCTGTCCCACTAGTTAAAGTTAAATTTCCCGAGTAACTATTAGGATCTAATCCAGCTTTTAAGCGAACATGTACCTCATTATTGAGAATGTTTTCACCAAAATTTGAGTAAGAAATAGCTAAATCATCCGAAAAAGTTAAGTCATCAATAGAAATTTCATATCCTGCTGGGGCACTAATTGAAATGTTACCCGTTTCATTTTCAAGGTTTAAAGCGTTTATAGTGAATGAATTGGAGCTTGACGGTCCATCTCCGAAGTCATATACAAATAATGATGGAAACGAACTAAGTGAAGTAACAATCGATGAAACAGTTGATTTACCTTCGATTTTTACATTATCAAAACGCCAAGTACCTCCTGTTGCGGTATTAGCAGGAGTTTGTACTTGTCTGAATTGATTCGTGGCTCTATAATGAGCTGCAACAATTCTAAATCCGAAATTTTCGTTTTCATTTACATCCAAAATTGAAGATAGATCGACAGTAATTCTTCTAAATCTATCTGCTGTAGTATTTGTTTCAAACCTACCGTTATCCAATGCACCTAAACAGAAAGTCGTGTTCAAAGCAGTCATTTCAAAATTATTCCAAGTTGAACCATCAGTAGTGTATTGAAAACGCAAAGTGTTGGCAGCTGTTCCTGACCATCTTTGTTCCCATGTTACACTAATATCTTCATAGTCACTTGTTGAAACAAACCAAAAAGCACCATTTGTTTCATTCGTAGATCCTGGGTTTGCAGTACCAATTGCCCAAGCGTTCTGACCTGAAACTTGTGAGCCACATCCACTACCTGACATTCCTGTTGCTGTTCCAGGTACCGTCATACCAACTAAACCTGATGTTCCAGATACTCCACTATTTGGCGTCGGATTTGCATTTGTTCCCTGCAATGGTTCATAGGTCCAGCTACTAATGGTACTGACTTGAGTAAAACAAATACTAACAAAGAGTAATTGAATAATAATTAAGATTTTTTTCATCATTTATTTTATTTTTTTGCAAAGGAACTTAAATGAAGTTAATTAGTGGTTTGAAAAGTATTAATTAATTATGAAGAAAATTTATCAAAAATTTAATTAGCTCCCGCTACGATTATTCAAAATAATCAACTGTTAAATTTTTAACTAAAATTAATAAAAAAACAACTCAATTATCGATAAGTGTCATTTTTACACTTACTAAAGAAAGCTTTTTTTCAACAAAATTTAACTTTATTTTGATTTTTTGTTAATAATATGAACGTTTTTTTACTACTAAATCGATTGGAATATTGTAATTTTGCGCCATAAAACAATCCGTAAAAGGATCAAAAACTAAAGTAATGAACGAATTTGGTAAAAAAGGACAAAATGCCGATTTGAACGCAAGTCTCGGACTAAACAATCTTGGAAATGTATTTTGGAACCTTACTCCAGCAGAATTAGTAGAAGATACTATCATCAGCGGACAAGGAATTTTAACTGATTCAGGAGCAATTGCAATTGAAACAGGAGAGTTTACAGGAAGATCTCCAAAAGATCGTTTTGTAGTTTGTGACGAAAATACTGAAAATTCAGTGTGGTGGGGTGATGTAAACATCAAGTTTTCTCCAGAGAAATTTGAAAGTTTATACCAAAGAATGAAAGCGTATTTGACTGACAAAGATATGTACGTTCGTGATGCTTACGCATGTGCAGACAACGATTTCAAAATGAATATACGAGTTGTAACTGAGTTTGCATGGTCTAACATGTTTTGTTACAATATGTTTTTACGTCCAACTGCTGATGAAATTGAAAGTTTTGACCCTGAGTGGCATATCGTTTGTGCTCCAGGATTTAAAGCAGATCCGGCTGTAGACGGAACACGTCAGCACAATTTTGCTATTTTGAATTTCACCAAAAAAATGATTTTAATTGGTGGAACGGGTTATACAGGTGAAATGAAAAAAGGAATTTTTGGAGTTTTAAACTATGTTTTACCACACGAAAAAAATGTTCTTTCCATGCACTGTTCTGCAAACATTGGAGAAGCCGGCGATACTGCAATTTTCTTTGGTTTATCAGGTACAGGAAAAACAACTTTATCTTCCGATCCCAACCGTCATTTAATTGGTGATGATGAGCATGGTTGGTCAGACAACACTGTATTTAACTTTGAAGGTGGATGCTATGCTAAAACAATAGATTTATCTCGCGAAAAAGAACCACAAATTTATGACGCCATCAAGTTTGGTGCAATCTTAGAAAACATTGGTTTTATTGAAGGAACTTCAACTCCAGATTACACGGACGGAACAATAACTGAAAACACGCGTGTTTCTTATCCAATTGATTACATCGATAACATCGCAGTTCCATCTATTGGAAAAGGTCCAAAAAATATCTTTTTCTTAACTGCGGATGCTTTTGGAGTATTGCCTCCAATCTCAAAGTTAACTAAAGAACAAGCAATGTACCACTTCATGTCAGGTTACACTGCGAAAGTTGCTGGAACTGAAATGGGAATTACAGAGCCAACTACAACTTTCTCAGCTTGTTTTGGAAAAGCATTTTTACCTCTACACCCAGCGAAATACGCTAAATTGTTAGGTGAAAAATTAGATGGTACTAACATCAACGTTTGGTTAATCAACACAGGTTGGTCAGGCGGCTCTTACGGTGTAGGAAGTCGTATGAAATTATCTTACACTCGTGCAATGATTACTGCTGCTTTAGAAGGAAAATTAGACAATGTGACTTTCGAAAATTTACCAATTTTTGATTTAGCAATTCCAACTTCTTGCGAGAATGTACCAACAGAAATTTTAAACCCTCGTGGTACTTGGGCAGACAAAAATGCATACGATGAAACAGCAAACAATTTAGCTGGCCAATTTGTGAAAAACTTTGAGCAATATGCTGCTGAGACTTCGGCGGATATATTAGCTGCTGCTCCAAAAGTAATGGTAAAATAGTTTTTTTCTGCAAATTTCTTCGTTGAAGTGCGAAAAAAATAAAATTCATTAAGAAAACCTTAACTCATTTTATTTTTTCTACTTCGCCTCGAACTTTTTGTGAAAATTCTATTTTCATATAATTCTTAATCCCTGCGTTGCAAAGCGTGGGGATTTTTTGTCTGATAAATTATTATTGAAAATTTGAACTTTTTATAATTAAATCAAAAACTATCAAGTAAGCTTTCGTTTGTCCCACTATGTTTAGGATTAGTTTTCCTGTAGTTAATATTAATGTATAAGGAAATAAATAAATTAATTATTGTTAATGGAAAGGCAAAATAATAACCAATCAGCATCCTATCGCAAATTGGTCCACCAAAACCTGCAGAATTTCCAACAAATACTAAAAAAACTGAAATAACAAAAAATGATATAAAGGTAATAGTAATCCCAATGGAGCGCGGAAAAAAAAGTACAGAAATTGCCAAAATTGCTTGGAAAAAAATATTTGACAAACCAAAAAATGAGCCAAATCCACTTAAAACTTCAACAAATTCTACTTCAGGTGCAAAATAAATTTTAATCAAACCAAATTGATGAACATTCTCATTACCCCGATAAGTAAAGCCTTCGTAACAAAGTAGAAATAGAGTAAGGAAAATGCCCAACACAATTAAACAAACAGTAATTTTTAGCGATTTGTAATTATTCATTTATGTAAAAATTAAGATAGTTAGTTCTAGATAGGCAAAAATAAATATTTAGATATTTTTCTCAATACTTTTCCAACTTTTCATCAATTTTCAAATCGCGATTTGCTGCGTGAATCTTGACGTTGATTACGATTTCTGAACTTGATTTTAAACTGCTTATGCGAATTTTATCAATTAGTTCATAAATCTGTGAGGCATCTCCTTCCACCACCGTTTCAAAAGGACATACTAAATAGTTTAAACCACTTTTTTGAATGATTTCAATAGCTGAATCAATGGTTTGGTATTTATCACTTTCATTACCTAAAGGTAGGAGTTGAATCGCAGCGTTAATTTGCATTATTTCTTCGGATTTAATACCACAAATGGAATCAACATTTCTTCTAAGGAAATTCCTCCGTGTTGAAAAGTGTCTCCATAATAATTCACGAAATGATTGTAATTATTAGGATAAACGAAAAAATCATTCTCCTTCGCAAAAACAAATTCACTTGAAACATTCACTTTAGGCAAAAATGCATCTTGAGGATTTCTTACCGTAAAAACTTCCTTTGCATTGTAGCTTAAATTTTTCCCAACTTTATAACGTAAATTGGTATTTGTATTGCGATCACCAACAATTTTAACAGGATTGCTAACTTTTATTGTTCCGTGATCGGTTGTAATAATCACCTTGATTTTTGCATCTGCGATTTTCTTGAAAATTTCAAAAAGCGGTGAATGTTCAAACCAAGACGCCGTAATTGAACGATAAGCAGTCTCATTGTCAGCCAATTCACGTATTACTTCCATTTCCGTTCGAGCATGCGACAACATATCGACAAAATTGTAAACAATGACATTCAAATCATTCTCTTTCAATTGATTGAAGTTATCTACTAGTTTTTTTCCAGCCTCATGATTGGTGATTTTTGTATACGACCATTTTCCATTTTTCCCTAAACGAGTTAAATTTGAATCCAAAAACTCCTTTTCATGCATATTCTTTCCTCCTTCTTCCTCTTCATTTAACCACAATTTAGGGAATTTTTTTGCGATTTCTGAAGGCATCAATCCTGCAAACAAAGCATTTCTTGCATAATGTGTGGCAGTGGGTAAAATACTAGAAACCAATTCTTCCACCTCTACAGTGAAATAGGTTGAAATTAGTGGTTCAATTACTTTCCATTGGTCAAAACGCAAATTATCGATTACCACAAAAAAGATTTTCTCTTTTCCTAAAAATGCTGAAAGTTTGTCTTTGATCAGTGTATGGATCATTTGGGGCGCATCTTCATCACCATTTACCCAATCTAAATAATTTTTTTCAATGTATTTGGAAAACAAGGCATTGGCTTCTTTTTTTTGCATGACCAAAATTTCTTTCATGCCTTGATCTTCAATTTTGTCCAATTCTAATTCCCAATAAACCAATTTTTTATACAATTCCATCCATTCGTCAATGTCCAATCTTCCGCCCATTTGCATTCCCAACTGACGAAATTCTTGTTGATAATTCGAATTTGTTTTTTGTGAAATTAATTTTTTATGATCTAAATTTTTCTTGATACACAATAAAATTTGATTGGGGTTTACCGGTTTTATGAGGTAATCAGCAATTTTTCCACCAATTGCCTCCTCCATAATGGATTCTTCCTCACTTTTCGTGATCATTACAACTGGTACAAAAGGCTTTTCTTCCTTAATTTTTGTTAGCGCCTCTAATCCAGAAATTCCCGGCATATTTTCGTCAAGAAAAATAATGTCAAAATTTTCTTCACTACTTTTATCAATGGCTTCATCGCCATTATTCACAGTGGTTACCTTATAACCTTTCGATTCTAAAAATAAAATATGTGGTTTTAACAAATCAATTTCGTCATCTGCCCAAAGAATGTGTGCTTGCATAGAATTTTATTTTTTATGGTTTACCAATCAAAAAATTGATAAAATTGTACTAATGTGAATTAAGGTAAAGTTTTTTGACCCTCATTTTTTCTAAATCTTTTTGTATTAAAGATTTCTAGCAGTAATACGTAGAAACTAGAGATTTATTTTAAGTAGTTCATTCTTATTCTCACATGCTGAAATTTTGGAAAATAAGTTGCCCCGTCAAATGTCAATTTATACAATTCTTTAATTGCCAACAATTTTGCAGGTGTTGAAATTAATGCATCTTTTGTATCAATTAATTTAACACTAGTAACTTCTCCTAATGCGTTCACTGTCAATTCAAAAACTTGGAATCCTTGATATTTACCTTTTAAATTGAAATCAAATTTGGAGGTCATTTTTCTTCCTTCATCAATCAGTGAACCAGTTAATAATTGTGAATTCCCAAGGTTATAAAGGAAAAAGAATGTTAGTAATAAAACTATTTTTTTCATGACTTTGTTATTTTATTTTCACTTGACACAAAAATCGAACCAAGTTGCCATTTATTTTTAAGTGTAAAAATACAAAAAATTAAAGGATAAAATAGAAAAGCAGTAATCCAAAAATCCATTCCTAATTTTGGTTCAGCATAATTTTTAAAGAGTGCATCGGTCTGAAAAACTTGCCAATTATTTGTTAAAATCAATGTTGCAAATAGGTTGTTCATCCAATGAAAACCAAAAGCTATTTCAATTCCATAATTGTAATAACTCATTAGTGCCAGAAATACACCAGTATAAACGAAATATAACAAAATTTCCTTACCAAAAATTTCAATTTCGGGATTACTGGCATGCATCAAACCAAATAGAATTGAACTTAATAAAATAGAAATTATTGGTCGTTGAAAAGCTTTTTGTAATCCATTTAACAAATAAGATCTAAATAAAATTTCTTCAAATAAGGTTTGAATTGATACAAAAAATAGACAAATAAGTAATAAAAAATAAATATTGGGTGATGAAAAGTTCCATTTTATTTTATCGCTTGTAAAAAAATCTACAACAAGTAAAATACTTAATAAAATACCGATTAAGAAAAAAGAAAGTAAAAAATCCTTGTATTGAAATTTATCTCTTTTGATAAACAATTTCTTTAAATTCATTTTATGCACAAATTTTGCACAAAGCAGCAACACTAAAAATGCAATCAAAAATGGAAATAATTGCATCAAAAAATAGAGATTTTTCCCATAAAAATGGATTTTATTAAAAGTATGTACTTCTCCTTTCCCGTGTAAATCAAAAATGGAAGAAATAACATTGGCAGAAAACGCTAAAGCTAAAAAAGTAAAAAAAATGGTTAATATATAGCTTAAAAAAGAATGATTTTCTCTATTTGTAGGCGACACTTCATTCATCATTTAATCAAAACCTTTAAAATCTTCTGGGCATTTATATTTATCACGCTGACGTTTTTTTACTTCTTTGTTTTTGAACAAAAGTCTTCCATCGTAATCAATTATGAAACTTACCTCATGCGTTCCGATTGAAGCGGACTTCAACCTTGAAATGGTGATATCGAAGCTGTAAGCAATTCTATAGGTAGTTAAATTATTACTTGGAATATTGGCTCCAACAGCAATGATAAATGAATCAAAAGTTTGAGGAGTTAACAAATAAGTTCTATTTCTAAACCAAATTCCAGCATAAAAAGGTTTATTGATTACATTCATTCCGATAGTAAAAGTTTGAAATCTATTTTGACGCTCAAAAATCGCTGATGGAGCAAAAATTACTTTGTCAATTAAGAAATTAAAACTTGCGTGAACAACACTTTTGATCGGTAATTTTTCTTTGTCACCTAAAAAAGCATCTTTTGGTTGAGTTAGATGATGAAATCCTGCTCCAATTGTTCCAGTCATTTTTTTGAAATGTCCTCTGGTTCTTTTTTTGCGTGTGTTGAACTTAAAAGCTGTTCCAGCTGCAAAATCAGCATAGGAAACAGTTCTGAAATTCGGAGCTATAAATGCTGAAGGTCTAACTTCTCCAAAAACTTCATCCAATTGATCAGAAAAAGTTAATTTACTCCAGTCCAAGTATTTATTTACATAACCTCCAGATAAACCAATTTGCAAAAGCGCATTTTTTGATTCAAGTGGTCGATACATGTAAGAAAAATTTGCACCCGAAGTTCTCAATAATCCTTCTCCAGCAACATCTGAATAGGCTTGAAAACCAAATCCAATTTTATTAATTGCCTCCGCCTCAAATGAAACGGAATGTGTGTTGAATTTACTAGGGATTGGAGTCCACAAATTACGTGTCTGTGCTCTAAAAGTAAATCCATTCCCTATGGCAACCATCCCTGGATTGTAATAGGTAGGATTATTGTAAAACATCGAAAAATTTGGATCCTGAGCAAAAATTTCACTTGCATTGATAATTGCTATAAATCCCAAAAGAAACTGAATGTGTATTATTTTTCTCATAATTATCTTATTACAGTTACTGTTCCTGAACGTTTTATTCTTCCATCAGGATACTCTTTCCCTTCCCAAAATTCAGAAGTCATATAGGTTGCCTCTACTTTCCAAACATAAGCGTCTTGCTGAACTGGAACTCCTTGAAAAGTTGCATCCCAAGCTTCAGTAGGACGACCATAAGAATCTAAAGCCGTGGATTCCCACAACAAATTCCCCCAATCGTCATAAATTGTGATTCGGTAAGTGTACAAGCCAACACCAGCTGGTAAAAAGTGTGACACCCCAAAAGACGGATGATCAGGATAAACCGCATTTGGAACATATAAACCTTTAAAGTAATCAATTTCAATAATTTTTCGAATTGAATCTTGACATCCATTATTATTGTATGCTATTAAAGTAACATAAACATCTCCAAAGGAATCATATTGATACCTTGGATTAATTTCAGTGGTACTTGAATCTTGAGTAAGTTGCCAATAATAGGTATCGGCAAATGCTGACAAGTTTATGAAATCAATTGTTCCATTCACCTTATCCTCTTCCTCCACATTGACATAATTAAAATTAGCATTCGGAGTTGGATTTACAAGGACTGGAACACTTGCAAACATCGTGTCACTGCACGTCCCTTGACCATAAGCAACTAAACTAATAAAATATTCACCTGCATTTTCATATTCATGATTTACAACATTATCCGTATATTCAATTCCATCTCCCATGTACCAGCGAACTGAATCTGATAGCAAACTTAATGAAGTTGCTGTGAAATTATCTCCTTCACACATTTCAAAGTCAGACAGAACAAAATTTGCAATCGGTGGAGAATAAATGGTAATATCCTTAATTATTGAATCACTGCAACCGTATTGATTTGTAGCAATTAACTTTACAAAATAAGTGCCCGCTGCATCGTAAAACACCGAAGGATTCGTCAATGTTGAATTAAAATTGTTTCCAAAATTCCAATTGTAATTTGTGGCTCCAAAGGAGGTGTTTATTGTTAATACCTGCGCTGGAATAACACATGAATCAACTGATACAAAAGAAAAATCAGCAGTTGGAACTGGAAAAACACGCACCAATTGTGTTAATGAATCTACACAACCCAAATTGTTTTCGACCACTAATTTTACATTGTAATTTCCTGGAACGGTATATAAATTTGAAGGATTGTATAAAGAGGAAACATTTCCATCTCCAAAATCCCATGAAATAAACGCAGCATTTTCGCTATTATTAACAAAAGAAACCAAACTTGGAAAACAAGTGTCGTATGGTGGAATGTCAAATGCCGCAACAGGAATTCCTTCAATGTTTACAATTCGTGTTAATGAATCCTGACAACCAAATTGATTAGTTGCAACCAATTTCAAATTATATATTGCGGGACTGTCGTAAGTTACTATCGGATTTGTTAAAGTCGAAGTTTGAAAATTACCAAAAGTCCAAAAATAATCTGTTGCTCCACTTGAATTATTTGTTGTTGTTCCAATAACTGGAATATTACAGGTATTTTGCAACACTACATCAAAATCAGCAGTTGGAGACGGAAAAATCTCAATATCTTGTGTTAAAGTATCCTTACAACCAGAATTATTTTCTACAATCAATTCAATGGTATAGGTTCCTGGTGTGGAATAAACATGCGTAGGACTTACTTGAGAAGAAATATTTCCGTCACCAAAATCCCAAGTAATAAAATTAAATAATTGACTTGTATTATTGAATGAAACAGGTGAAGGATTACAAACATCATTGGAAATAATACTAAATTGGGCAGTAGGAGTATTTGATACTGTAACCACTTGAGTGATGCTTGCCTGACATGCAAATAAAGTACTAATTCCAGATAAAGTTACATTGTAATTTCCACTTGCTGTATAAATGTGATTTGGATTTGACAAGGCAGAATTCGTCCCATCACCAAAATCCCATGATAATTGAGAGATATCCGTTGAAAGATTTGTAAATTGAAAGTTTTCATCCTCGCAAGCAATATTTGGTGCAAAACTAAAGTCAATTTGTGGCTCTGGATGAACCGTAATTGTTGCAAATGAAGTGTCACGGCTACAAGCATCGTTAACAATCATTCGCACTAAGTATGTTCCAGGAATTGAGTAAATATTGGATGTATTTGCATTTGTGGACAAATTCCCGTCTCCTAAATCCCAATTATACTGTTCACCTCCAGCAGAAAAATTGGTGAAATTAACACTCAAAGGAGCACATCCTTCGGTGGCATCGGTATTAAAAAATGCATTGACACTTGTTGGATAAATTGTAAGATTATGAAAGGCTGTATCAACCCCACATTCATTAGAAACAATTAATCGAATGGTATAAACAGTATCTTCTGCTCCAGTGACGAAAATTTGGCTAAACAGAGAATCACTTTGAGCTGAAAGAATGCCATTTCCAAAATCCCAATCAAAGACGTCGGGTAAACCGTCACTATTATTTGCAAAATCTGCTGTGTAAGGTGAACATCCACTGTTGAAAGTTGTTCCAAATATTGCTCTTGGTAAAGGCATTACTTTAACAGAATCAGTTCTTGTCACTGTACCACAAAAATTTGTAACACTCATTGTGACATAATAAGTTGTATCTTGAGACAAACTTGCAATATATGTTACAGGATTTGGATCTTCCAAGGTTGAAGTTTGACCATTGCCAAAATCCCATGAATACACCAAAGCACCAATTCCGGTTGAATTATTAGTAAAACTTGTTGTTAAAGGTCCGCACGCAGAATCTGTTGCAATTGCAAAACTTGGTGTTGGTGTTTCTCTAACTTCGATTGTTTGCGTCAATGAATCTACGCAAGAAAATGCAGAGGTAGCAACGAGTTGAACATCAAAAAATCCTGGATTTGCAAAAGAATGAATTGGATCGATATCCGTATCAATTGGCGTGTTATCACCAAAATCCCATTCAAAATCAACTCCAAGAAGTGAATTATTTGTGAAATTTTCTAAATTTCCAGAGCAAATTATCGGATTAAAACTAAAATTTACGTTTGGAAGTGGATTTATGGTTGCAATTAAGTCATTTGAATTTGTACAAGTTGTAATTGGGTCAGTATATGTATAAGTGATAGTATTTGCTCCAATTGTCGCTGCCGAAGGATCAAATGTTCCGAAATTCCCATTAGTAATTCCATTTCCAGAAAAAGTTCCACCAAGCGGAGCACCTATGAAATTTGTTGCTAATTCTGATTCACAAAATGAGACATCAACTCCTGCATTTACAACTGGTAAATCATGCACAATTAACTCCATTTGATCTGTTGTCAAACAATTTCCTCCACCGAAAGAATAAGTTAAAGTATATGTCCCCGGCACATTAGGAGTATAGTTTCCATTCCCTGCAACGCCTGTACCAGACCAAGTTCCTCCTGCGGGTGAACCAATAAATTGAGTTTGATTCGCCGAAAAACATAATTCTAAATCCAAACCTGCATCTGCCAAAGCTGGATCAACAACTGTAATTAAGACAGTATCAGAAGCATCACAACCAGCTAAATTAAAGCCATAAACTAATTCAAAAACTCCTACTCCATTTGGAGTAAATTCACCATTTGCATCTACATTTGTTCCTGTCCAAACTCCTCCAATTGGTGAACTTGGCAATTGCACCGGCAAAGGCTGATTACACAAAGTGGTGTCATTTCCTGCATTTACAATTGGTAATGCATTTACAGTAGCAACTAAAATATCTGTGTTAGAACAATTTGTAATTGGGTCTGTGTATGTATATGTTAAATTATGCGGGCCAACACCAGCAAGTAATGGATCAAAAATCCCATTAGGATCCGAAATTCCAGTTCCACTCCATGTTCCTCCTAATAAATTTAGTGAGGAGCTTAAATCAAAATCACCACCGTCCAAACAAACTGAAAAATTCAAACCAGCATCCACAAGTGGAGCAGGATTAATAATAAAATCCATTTCATCTGAAGTTTGACATGTACCTGAACCAAAAGTATAGGTCATTGTGAATGTTCCTTGCACACTTGGATTAAAATTTCCGCCTGCAGAGATTCCTGTTCCAGTCCAAGTTCCGCCAATTGGCTGACCACTTAATTGAACATTATTTCCGTTTTCACAAATTGTAGAATCTAAACCAGCATTTGCTTGAGTTGCATCGTTGACTGTAACAAGAATTGTATCTCTATTAACACATCCATTCGCATTGGTGAAAGAATAAACAACTTCAAAAGTTCCATTTGTAGAGGGGGTAAATTCACCAGCTGGATCCGTAACTCCTGGGCCAGTCCAAACTCCATTTAGTGGGGTAATTGGAGTTAATGCGTTCGCAATAGGCTGATTACAAAGGGAAAGATCTATCCCTGCTTGTACAACAGGTAATCCATTTACCGTTGCATTTAGGTTTCCTGAATAGGTACATAATGTAACAGGATCAGTGTAGGTATAAATAAGGTTATGATTTCCAACGCCCGCATTGCTTGGGTCAAATAAACCATTAGGCTGAACCCCTGGACCAGACCAAGTTCCACCAGCTGGAGTTGCAGAAGCAATAACAAAAGGGGTAGCATCCACACATCTAGAAAAATTAGGTCCTGCCGACACAAAAGTAATTGGTAAAATAACCAAATTGACGCTTTGCGTTGGTCCAGAGCATGAGCCAAATGAAGCAAAAACAGAATATAATCCAGCATTTGCAGCTGTTACATTGTTTATGATTGGATTTTGTTGATTTGAAGAAAATCCATTTGGACCAGACCATGAATAACTTGCATTGCTGACATTATCTGAGAAAAATTCTGCATCGTACCCTTCGCATAGAGGTGAAACAGTAAATGGATTTAATACTGGAGGTACATCATTCACGGTCAACCCTACTGTTGAAACATCTGAACCACAGGCATTTGTTGCTGTTAAACTAATTGTATAAGCACCATTATCAGGATAGGTAATTGCACCTGGATTTAAAGAACCAGAACTTGCAGTATTAGAACCTGGAAAGGTCCATAGATAAGTATCTACACTTTCCAAGCACTCATTTACTTGTGCACTTGGATTAACAGTTTGACCGCCACAAATACTAGAAACTGGATTAATTGAAATATCGGGAGGTGCTTGTGCTATGATAGGTTCCGTTGCGAAAAAATTCCCACAACTATTCGTCATCATCAGCTGAATTTGAAACTGACCCGGGCTGGAAAACTGAAACTGTGGCTCTAATGAATTTGCATTTGTCCCATTTGCAAAACTACTTGATCCCGAAAATGGAGAACATGAAGTTGCTATGAATTGACTTGACCACGAATAAAAAGTCGCACAATCGTTGGAAATCACTGATAAATCATTGGTTGAAACAACAAAAGGAACACAATCTGTATTCACATCAACTGTAAAATCGGGAATTGGAGGTTCCTCAATACAAACTGTAATTTGGTCAGTACTTGCCCCGCAAGAATTCGAGGTAGTTACAGATATAGTATAAGTACCTGGTTCATCAAATGAATGAAAAGTACCATTTGACAAAAAAGAATTTATAGTTTGGTTGGCCGTTCCATCGCCAAAATTCCATACAAAGGTCGTAAATTGACTGCATTGGGAATTAAATCCCAGGTTTGAATTATTGATAAAACTTACAGGACTATTTACACATGCCACTAAAGGTGAAGCACTTAAATTGGCAATTGGTGGCTCATAAACTTGAATCGGATTTATTGTTGCTTGCGAAGTGTTGCACAAATTAACTGCACGAATCGTAAATGTGTACGAATTGCCTGGTTCAGGACAAGAAGATGATAAATAGCTGTGGCAAACAGAATTTGGCGGTGGATGAGATAATGTATCAAAAGTTGAACCATCACCGAAATCAATAATATAGGACGTCGTTGGGTGATTTCCTGCAAAATTGCTAACAGGGAAACAAATTTCTAATGGAGCACACCCAAGAGTTCCACCTGGATTAGCTGCACCAACCGATGGATTCCCAATATTAGCCACTGGAATTATTGTCGTATCACGACAACCATTACCATTAGTTACAATGTATTGCAAATCAAAAACTTCAGGCGTATTATATGTATGAGTAATTCCATTTGGAGCAATCACATCGTTGTAATCAGCACTTCCATCATCCCAAATAATCTGAAAATTTGTTCCAGTTGTTGAAGTTGTAATGTCAAATACAGTAAAATCAACAGAGGCACCTGCTCCATTACAATTTCTAAATCCAGTTGCAGGATCTATTAAATTTGGACCAGGAGTTTGTCTAACAGTTAGTACTTGCGAACTTGTTGATTGACAGCCCGCTGCATTGGTTGCAATCAAGGTAACGGTAAAATCTTGTGTAGTTTCGCCAACTGCTGTAAAAGTATGAGTTGCATTTAACGCAACGGAAGTATTTGCAATTCCCGATGCGGGATCACCAAAATTCCATGAATAAGTAACTCCCCCAACTGAAGTGTTTGTAAAACTAATTGGTAAATTGGCACATTGATTATTTCCACCCGTAAAATTAAAATTAGCTGTTGGATTGGGAGTTGCTGTTACTGTTACATTATCAGTATCAACACAGCCCAAAGCGTCGGTAATTGTTAATGTGTAAGTTCTAGTAATAGCGGAAGTACTTATTGGATTTGGACAATCAATACAGGATAAATCTGTAGCTGGTGACCACAAAATGGTATATGGTCCAGTGCCACCAGAAGCTGCTGTCAAACCTCCAATTTGAACATTTCCCGCAGGGCATATTTGAACATCAGCCCCAGCATCAGCCAAACATTGAGAGTAATATTTTTGAAGTCCAAAAATAAAAAACCCTACTAAAAATAATATAACTTGTTTAAAATTCATTTTAATAAAGTACAAAATTATAAAGTAACTTAATTAATTCGATACGCTAAATTACCTATTTTAATTTGATAAAGATATTAAAAAAATATGAATTTCCAAATTTTTATTAAGAATGCATAGGGAAATATATAACAATTCTTGAAAAATATGGGAAGAAAAAAATAATTTGTTAAACTTTACTAATAATAGATGTAATTCTGTTAAAATATTTAACTTTGCACTATTAAATTAAAGTTAAAATGGCAGAAGTACAAACAGGAATTGATATTCAAGAAATTTTAGATCAATTAGGAATTGAAAATTTGAATCGTGGAGCATCAACAGGCTCTTATTGGTTACATACAAGAGGTGAAAAAATAGACTCGATTTCTCCAGTTGATGGAAAGTTAATTGCATCTGTAAGTTCAGCTTCAGAGTCTGATTATGAGGCGATTATATTAAAATCTCAAGAAGCATTTAAAGTTTGGAGAACAATTCCAGCACCAAAAAGAGGTGAAATTGTACGTCAATTAGCAGAAAAATTAAGAGATTATAAAGAACCACTTGGAAAACTTGTTTCTTATGAAATGGGGAAATCTTTACAAGAAGGTTTAGGTGAAGTACAAGAAATGATTGACATCTGTGACTTCGCAGTTGGTCTTTCTAGACAATTATACGGTTTAACCATGCATTCAGAAAGACCTGGTCACAGAATGTATGAACAATATCATCCACTTGGAATTGTTGGAATTATTTCAGCATTTAATTTCCCAGTAGCTGTTTGGAATTGGAATACAGCATTGGCGTGGGTTTGTGGTGACGTTTGTGTTTGGAAACCTTCAGAAAAAGCTCCATTAACCGCAATTGCTTGTCAAAAAATTACTGAAGAAGTTTTTACTGACAATGACGTTCCAGAAGGAGTTTCTTGTTTAATCATTGGTGGAGCTGAATTAGGGAAATTATTAACTGCTGACACACGTGTACCTTTGATTTCTGCTACAGGTTCAACTCGCATGGGTAAATCTGTTGGTCAAGTTGTTGGTGGTCGTTTAGGTCGCTCTTTACTTGAATTAGGTGGAAACAATGCAATTATTATTACTCCAACAGCTGATTTGAAAGTTGTTGTTCCAGGAGCTGTTTTTGGAGCTGTTGGTACTGCAGGACAACGTTGTACTTCAACAAGAAGATTGATTATTCACGAAAGTGTATACGATACCGTGCGTGATGCATTGGTTAAAGCTTACGGACAATTAAAAATTGGAAATCCATTGGATGAAAACAATCACGTTGGTCCACTTATTGACAAAGATGCAGTTGCTGCTTATGAAAATGCTTTGAAAAAAGTAGTTGAAGAAGGAGGAAAAATCCTTGTTGAAGGTGGTGTTTTAACAGGTGAAGGTTATGAGTCCGGATGTTACGTGAAACCTGCAATTGCTGAAGCTGAAAATCATTTTGCAATTGTACAACACGAAACTTTTGCTCCGATTTTATATTTGATGAAATATTCTGGAGGAGTTGAAAATGCTATTGCAATCCAAAATGGTGTTCCTCAAGGTTTATCGTCTGCAATTATGACAAACAACTTAAAAGAAGCAGAAGCATTTTTAGCAGCTAGCGGATCAGATTGTGGAATAGCAAACGTGAATATTGGTACTTCTGGTGCGGAAATTGGTGGTGCCTTTGGTGGTGAAAAAGAAACTGGTGGAGGTCGTGAATCTGGTTCAGATGCTTGGAAAGTTTACATGAGAAGACAAACGAATACGATTAATTATTCGGATAGTTTGCCTTTGGCGCAGGGTATCAAATTTGATTTGGACTAAAATCTATTTTACTACATTAAATTAGAATTTTAGATGAGATGAGAATAATAATGGTTTTTTAAAAAATATTTTCTTCTCTTTGTGTAGTTTGTTTATTATCGAATTGTAAGAAAATCCACACTCCAACTGAAGAATCAAAATTACTTTTTGGAGTGTGGAAATATATTACTAGTTCAGGTGGTTTTGATGGTAATCAGAGTGATGATATGTATGATTCTAGTTCAACAATAGAATTTACGGAAAGAGGAAAATTTCGACTAAATTTTGTAAATAATCAATTTATGAAAGGTAAATATTCTTTTGAACTTAAAAACAACCCTTTAAATGGAAAAACAGAGACTTTAATTGATTTTTCTAGAAGACAATATGACTCTTTTTTTAAGATTTCGAATGACACACTTTATTTGAAAGATGATGGTGATGAGTTAAATACTTACAATTATATTTTTGTGAAAAAATATCAATAAATTTTGCTAAATATTTACGAAGATAATTTTTGTTTAATCATCAATAAACCCTCAAATTTATTGGTGCATCACTCCTATTATGCAAGAAATATAGAAGAAGATTCCTTGGCTGAAATTCTTAGAAATCAAGGTGTCACTGCTTTTCCCGTTCATCGATTAGATCGAAAAACCTCAGGTCTGATTTTATTTTCAAAAAAAAAGGAAGATGTTCCCGCATTTCAAACTCTATTTGAAAAGACCGTTGCAAGGCAAATTAGTTATTAACAACTTGATTGTAAATAACTTAAGTCTGAAAAACTTCTTATTTTCAATATTTTTTCATACTTTTGAA
>JBIKSI010000102.1:0-13285 GCA_044348665.1 Crocinitomicaceae bacterium | reverse complement strand
AAATGTAGGGCTTACTTTTGAAAATCAAATAAAAAAACCACTAAACACTGGGTTGTAGGTTGAAAAATCCCCGATTCTAATTTTTATCGGACACTAGTGATTAACATTTCCAGTTTGGTTTTGGTAAGGTGTTTTTGATTAATTCATTTATCCTTTTGAGTTTATTTTTATCTTGTTTTTGACAATAAAAGTAATCTTCACAAGCGGCTTTTGTCCAAGATATTTTCATTCTTCTTTCAAAGTATGTTCCTCCATTTTTCCACCTTCTGCTTCTTTTAAAGATTGAAGGAGTACATCTCGATTTTTACCAGATAACAAATAACTAGTTTCTTTTAATGAATTGTATTCCGCTAATGGAATTAAAACTAGATCTTTATTGTCTTTTCTTTTGATAACTAACTCTTCGACATCATTGATAACTAAATCCATCCATTTTTTTAGATTTAATCTTAAATCAGTATAATTAACAACTCTCATGATTGATTTTTATACGAAGATATAAAAAGTACCTATTTAAGTACGTAAAAATATTTATATTGCAATTTCCTTTTCACCAGCAAATTCTCTTGCAGCAAAAAATTTAACATTATTGATATGATTTGTAAATCAGCTAATCAACACATCGTAAAATCAGCTAATCAAAAATCACCTTATCTCTCCACCAGCTCCAAAAGCCTTTTCAGGACTCATAAAACTCAACTTACCATTTTCATCTTCAGCCATCAAAATCATTCCTTGAGATTCAACTCCACGGATTTTTCTTGGCTCTAAATTTAACAAGACAGAAACGGTTTTACCAACAACTTCTTCAGGTGAATAATGTTCTGCAATTCCTGAAACTATGGTTCGTTTGTCGATTCCCGTATCAACAGTTAATTGCAATAATTTATCTGCTTTCGGAACTTTTACAGCTTCCAAAATTGTACCCAATCGAATGTCTAATTTTGTGAAATCATCAAAACTTACGTTCGGTTTTTGAGGAGCAAGTTCCTTTGTTTCAGGAACAGCATTTGCCAACTTACTTTGATTCAAAATTTCAACTTCTGAATCCACCAAAGAATCTTCTATTTTTTGGAACAAAATTTCTGGTGTATTGATTTGGTGTCCAATTGGTAATAACTCTGTTTTTCCAATTTCATCCCAATTTTTTAGTTCGATGTTCAAGAATTGACGAATTTTAGCGGCAGATTTAGGTAAAAAGGCCTCCAACAACTGACTCATTTGCGCAGTAATTTGCAAAGCAATGTGCATAATGGTTTCTACTCGTTTTGCATCTGTTTTCACCAGTTTCCAAGGTTCCATCTCAGCTAAATACTTATTTCCTAATCGAGCAACGTTCATTACTTCTGTTTGCGCATCACGTAATTTATAAGCGTAGACCAATTTTGAAATTTTTGCTGGATAAGTTGCCAAATCAGCTAAAACTTGTTTGTCAGTTTCTGCTAATTCACCGCAAGATGGAACTTTACCTTCATAATATTTTTGTGTTAAAACTAAAGCTCTATTCACAAAATTTCCAAGTACATCTGCTAATTCATTGTTTACGCGTGCTTGAAATTCCTTCCAAGTAAATTCACTGTCTTTGCTTTCAGGAGCAATGGAGGTCAATGTGTATTTTAATTCATCAATTTTATCAGGATAACGTGTAATAAATTCGTGCAACCAAACCGCCCAATTACGTGAAGTGGAGAATTTATCCCCTTCCAAATTCAAAAATTCGTAGGCTGGAACGTTATCTGGAAGAATAAAATCTCCGTGGTCTTTTAAGATGATTGGAAAAATAATCGCGTGGAAAACGATGTTGTCTTTTCCAATGAAATGAACCAATTTTGATTCTTCTCCGCTAGGATTTTTCAACCAATAATCTTCCCAATTTTTGTTGTTGTCTAGTGCCCATTGTTTTGTTGCTGAAATGTAACCAATCGGAGCATCTAGCCACACATACAATACTTTACCCTCAGAGTCTGGAAGTGGAACTTTAACTCCCCAATCCAAATCACGTGTCATAGCACGAGGATGCAAACCACCATCAATCCAAGACATGCATTGCCCGTTCACTTGATTTCTCCATGTTTTTGGATCATGTTGCTGTTTTCCTTCTAAAACTCCTTGTTGAATCCATTCACGCAACCAAGTTTCATGTTTGTCCATTGGTAAATACCAGTGAGAAGTCGTTCTTAAAACAGGAGTTTTCCCGCTCAAAGTTGATTTTGGATGAATCAATTCTGTTGGACTTAAATCTGAGCCACATTTTTCACACTGATCTCCGTATGCATTTGGATTTTGGCACTTTGGACATTCACCTGTGATGTATCTATCTGCCAAAAATTGATTGTATTCTTCGTCGTAATATTGTTCAGAAGTATCTTCCGTAAATTTCCCGTTTGAATGTAATTTTAAGAAAAAATCTTGCGCTGTTTTGTGATGAATTTCACTTGAAGTTCTGTGAAAAATGTCAAATGAAATTCCAAAATCTTTGAAAGAATCTCCAATGATCTTATTGTATTTATCCACGATTTCTTGTGGTGTAATTCCTTCTTTTTTAGCACGTAAAGTAATTGCCGCGCCGTGTTCATCACTTCCACAAATAAAAGCCACATCGTGACAATTCATACGTAAGAAGCGAACAAAAATATCTGCAGGTAAATAAACTCCTGCCACATGACCTAAATGTAAGGGACCGTTTGCGTAAGGCAAAGCTGCTGTAACTGTATAGCGTTGTTTTGACATCATAAAAATTGAGTTACAAAGTTAAACATTTTTTAGACTATTAGATGAAAGAGACAAGACAATAGACAATAGACGTAAGATAAAAGACAATGGATAAAAAATAAAAGACAAAAGCCACTATGAAATAAAGTGCTTCAATTTGTATATTTGAAATTTAAATTAATATGTATCTTTGGTAAATGAAGTGGTGTTGCAGTTTGTTTTTTTTAGCTGTTTTTAATTGGTCGTTTTCTCAAAGTTTAAAAGAAAATGACTATTTATATTTTCTTGGATCATACGGTTTAGAAGATTCATCAATTCAAGTGGGACTTTACATTACAGTTAAAGAAAATAATTTTATTGAACTAAAAATTCAAGTAGCAAAAAATTGGGAAACAATTGGGGAAAAGGTTTTTTTATTACATGTGGTGGAGCAAAGTTTAAATAAAAATAAATTTAAAATAAAACACCTTAAACAAAATTATCTAGCATACAAATACATTAATAATGAAGGAGTTGAATTGTTGATTTTAAAGAATGATCATAGATTAGCTAAATTAATAATTCCGCCAAATTTGATTTTTGGAGTAAAAACACCTGAAATATTTCATCAAAAATGAACTGGAAAATAATTAAAACAGAACAAGATTATCAAAAAGCTGCCATTAGAATGATGGAAATTTTTGAAGCTGCACCAAACTCAAAAGAATTTGAAGAATTAGAACTGTTAAGTTTACTAATTCACGATTATGATGAAAAAAATTACCAACTTCCTGAATTGAATATTCTGGACGTTATTAAAATAAAAATGGAGGAAATGAGTTTGAAATCAAAGGATTTAGAGCCAATAATTGGTTCTAAGGGACATGTTTCTGCCATTTTATCAGGTAAACGAGATATTACTTTAAAGATGGCACAAAAACTTAAAGAGTTTTTCAATATTCCGGCTGAATTATTTTTGAAGGGTGCATAATATTGTTACATTTCAAAAAATTATTCTGTTTGTTAAATTATGAAACATTTTATATTTACCTTCTTTTTAGTATTAATCAGGTTATCCTTTTCTCAAGAAGAAATCATTCTGGAAATGAGTTCAGAAAAATTTATTGACGAAAAAAATGTTCCTACACAAGAAAAATACGAATATGGAATTTTAGATTCTCTTAAGCCAACTTTGGATAAATTAATTCCAGAAATGGATGACGCATTTGTATTTTATGCTGAAAAATATCCAGACCAAGAAATTAATCTTAAAGCTGTTACAACATACGCACATTCAAAAAAAGGAGATTTTATTGAAAAATCAATCTCCAGAGAAAACGCGTATACCAATTATTCCATTCAACATTTTCAAAATGAAAAATCCGTGCAACTCCTTTACTTGTTTATGAATAATATTTCCCTACAAACAAAAAAATACGATAAAAATGGAATTTTAGTAGAAAAAGGAGAATTTCGTGCTGATTCCAAAGAAATTGAAAAATATTCGAATGAATCTTCCAAAAGTAAAACAGGAGACACACTCATTACAAAATTTTACACAAATGGCTATGTGTCACAAATCACAAAGACTTTAAAAACTGGAGAAAATTGCACTGAAATTTGGCATTTGTACGCTAACAATGAATTGAATATGAAGAGTAAATTCTGCTATTCAGACAAAAAACACCAATATTCTGAATTTGAAAACTTTTCCTATCCTTATCATACACAAGAAGAAAGTTTCTATTATGAGAATGGACTTTTGATGTGCAAGTTGGAAAAAAAACTACATAACAAGGAAACCGTCGAAACCGATTCGGAATACAATGATAAAAAACAATTGATTAAGGAAGAAGAATATACTAATGGACAAATTAGCTTTACTCGGACATACGGATACGATAAAAACGGAAATATTATTCTTGAAAAAGGAATCGGTCAATCGGGGAAATTACGGTATCAATGCATTTACGAATACGATGCTCAAAATCGTAAAACTTTATATCTTTACTATTACATGCTTTAATTTTTGTTATTTTTGCCAAGTATTAAAGCTAAAACGGGATGGAAGAACAAGGGGCAATTAGAATCAATAAGTATTTAAGTGAAGTTGGTTATTGTTCTCGTCGTGCAGCAGATAAATTGATTGAGCAAGGCCGAGTTACCATTAATGGAAAAGTCCCTGAAATGGGGACCAAAGTACTTCCTACAGATCAAGTGGCGGTAGATGGAGAGTTAATTTCTGAAGCACAAGAAAAACGAATTTATATTGCATTTAACAAACCTGTTGGAATCGTTTGCACTACTGACACAGGTGTTGAACCTGACAACATCATCGATTACATTAATTATCCAACTAGAATTTTCCCCATTGGTCGCCTTGATAAACCTAGTGAAGGACTCATTTTTTTGACAAACGATGGTGATATTGTAAACAAAATTTTACGTGCTCGCAATAATCACGAAAAAGAATATTTAGTGACTGTAAATAAGCCCATTACAAAACAATTTATCGAAGACATGAGTAATGGAGTTCCAATTTTAGGAACCATGACCAGAAATTGTTACGTCAAACAAATCAATCGTTATGATTTCAAAATTATTTTGACACAAGGTTTAAACAGACAAATTAGACGCATGTGCGAGTACTTCGATTTCCACGTAATGAAATTAAAACGTGTTCGAATTATGAATATTAAGCTTGATGTTCCAGTTGGTCGCTGGAGGTATTTAACAGAAGATGAAATAGAGGAAATCAATGAATTAATTGCAGATTCCTCCAAAACAATTCATTGATTTTCATTCTGTAATTCCCCCTTCTTATTTTCTTATTGCTTTGATTCCTGGCAATTCGATTCCTTCCAAGTATTCTAACATAGCTCCTCCACCAGTTGAGACATAACTAACTTGGTCAGCCAAATTAAACTGATTGATTGCAGCAACAGAATCGCCGCCACCAATTAATGAAAAAGCTCCATTTTTGGTAGCTTCGCAAATTGCAAGTGCTACAGCTTTTGTTCCGTGAGAAAAATTCTCCATCTCAAAAACTCCCATTGGCCCGTTCCATAAAATCACTTTTGAACTTAACAAGACTTCTTTACAAATTTTAGAAGTTTCGCTTCCTGTATCAAGTCCCAACCATCCCGCTGGAATTTTTGTGATATCCACTGTTTGTCTGTTAGCATCATTGTCAAATTTATCAGCAATTACCGCATCAACAGGAATGATTAAGTTTACTCCTTTTGCTTTCGCCTTGGAAATAATATCTAATGCCATTGGTAAATAATCATCTTCACACATGGAATTTCCAATTTCACCTCCTTGAGCTTTCACAAAGGTAAATGCCATTCCACCACCAATAATGATGTTGTTTACTTTATCTAATAAACGTTCAATAATTGTGATTTTAGAAGAAACTTTCGCTCCACCAACAATTGCTGTAACTGGTTTTTCTGTTGAATTTAAAACTCGATCAACACTAACAATTTCTGCTTCAAGTAGAAGTCCAAACATCTTATCATTCGGGAAAAAGTCAGCAATAATTGCAGTACTTGCATGTGCTCTGTGAGCTGTACCAAAAGCATCATTGACATATACATCGCCATGTTTCGCCATTTTTTTTGCAAAATCTACATCTCCTTTTTCTTCTTCCTTGTAGAAACGCAAATTTTCTAACAATAAAACCTCTCCAGCTTGTAAATTTTTACTTTGCTCAAAAGATTCTTCTGAAATGCAATCTGTTGCAAATTGAACCGGAATTCCAAGAACGGAACGTAGGTGTTTTAAGATATGCTTTAAAGAATGTTTTTCTTCTGGTCCATCTTTTGGTCGACCCAAATGTGACATCAATACAACACTTCCGCCATTCTTTAAAATCAAATTGATTGTTGGTAAAGCAGCTAAAATTCGGGTATCGTCTGTGATTTCTAGCGTTTCTTTATCCAATGGAACATTAAAATCTACACGAATTAATGCTCTTTTTCCTTGAAAATTGTAAGTACTTATTGATAACATAGGGTTAAATTTTTTGACAAAAGTAAGTAAAATTGATGTAAATAAGATTTATAAAGGGAATTTAAAAATCCAAGAAGCTATCAATATCACGTCGATCTTTCTTGGTAGGCTTTCCTGTTCCATTTTCACGATAAACACTTTGTGCCAATTGGTAATTTTTGTGTTTTTCAATTTCTTCTGGCTTCGTGATATCGATTAAATAGTCTGGAACTAATTTTGCACCCAAGCGTCGGTCAATTGTATTTAACACCTTGTATTCAAAAATTGCAGCATTGTGTTGAATGGAAATAATATCGTTAATTTTGGCTTCTCGTGAAGTTTTAATTTGAATCCCATTTAATTTAATTTTACCTTTGGAAATAAGTTCTGTAGCCTGAGAACGCGTTTTACACAAACGAACACACCACACGTATTTATCTAAACGAATTGACATATTTAAATTTTTACAAAGGACTTTTGAATTATTTTTGAATTTTTTGTAATTCTTAAAAAATACATTCCATTTTGAAGGGAAGAAACATTCAGTTTATTTCCATAGATATTCTTCTTGGAAACTACCTCATCTTGCATGACAATTCTTCCTTCCAAATCAATAATTTGCAGTGAGAATTCATAAGAATCCTGATCATCATTATCAAAAACAAGCCAAATTTCGCCATTTGTAGGATTTGGATAAAGCGCCAAATTTTCATCTTCATTCAAATACAAACACGTTGAATATTCACTTCCTGGAGAACCCAAGAAGCAACCTGCAAACCATGATTCTGACTCATTCGGATTGTTGTAAATATCCTCTTGGCGGTATTCCAAAGTATAATTCCCGTTTTTTGGTATATCTGTCCAAGGGTCGCTTGATTTATACAAAACGCTGTGAATTAATTTCCCATTGGCATCAAACATTCTTAAAACATCTTGATTTTCGCTTAATCCAAAATCAAAAACTCCTACAAAATTTGGCACATCATCATGTTGCTTAATAAAATTAATCGAGTCGTTTCCTAAAACTAAGTAGGAATGAGGCTCCAAAATATAACTGGGTAAGGTAAAGACGTGATCGTCCTTAGAATCTTTGAAAACATAATTATTCAAATCAATGCTTTCGTTGGTATTATTCTTGATCTCAAGCCAATCGCCAGAATTATAAGGAGAAGGAACATTGTTGTAGTTAATTTCTGTAATAATAAATTGTTCTTGACAGGGAATAAAATAGCTTCCAGGTGATCCACCAACACATCCACAAAACCAACTTTCCCCTTCCATCAAATTAGAACTTGGCTGAGAAAGTTCCAATGTTCTTCCCCAACCATCAGCACATTCTGGATAAGGCAAACTGTCACTGTAAACAGCAAACAAACGTAAATTCGAAAATGGGTCGTAGATGCGAATAGAATCAGCTGAATTACTCCATCCAAATTCAGTAGAACCAATAAAGTTAGTTACATTGGGATAAACCGATTTAAACAAACTGGTATCTTCACAAACTACCAAAAATCCATTTGCTGGAATTGTTGTATTAGTAGGAAATGAATATTTATCGTAGAAATTTTTAGATTTAATTTTCCAATCACCTAAAGAAAGTTGTGTAGTATCGTAATTATGCAGTTCTATCCAATTTCCTCCCTTTATACTTGGATCAGAATTGTAATTGATTTCAGAGATTGTTAGCTTTAATTCAGCAGAATTCCCCTGAAAGAGCGCTAAAAATGACTCATCTTGATCGATATTTAATTTTAAACTTGAATTTGAAAGTTCATTAGTTGGAATTTCAGTATTAGAAAGCCAAGATATGAAGGAATATCCAGGATTAGCAACAGCAGTAATTTCGACTGGTACACCATCAAAGTACACACCTGTCCAAGGAAGAGTTTTTGGAACAATTGTCGAAATTTTAATATAGCCAGCTCCCTCTGGAAGTGCATTCAAAGTCACAGAAACTTGCTGTTCAAGTGAAAATTCATTCACCATTTGATTTCGCACAAATGCATTTCTTTGGCCATATTGATAGAACAAAAGGTCTCTGTTTGCTGCATAAGTTTGCATTCCACCTGCAACATCTCCGGTCCAACGTTCAAATTGTCGTGGCATTTCTGGTAGCAATTGCTCATACATTTCATCGATAATTGGCTGATAATAATCTTCTTGAAAAGTTGTATTCATCAAGTCCGCATATCGATTGATAAAATAATCGTGAAATTGATTGTTTTGCATTAAACCATTGTAAATATCAGCGAAAGGATTTGGTAAATTTTGAGTTCGTAAATATTCAAATAAATCCGAATCATAATTTGCCCAAATTCCTAGACCAATTTCCATGTCTTGCAGATTAAAACGCCATCTATTTCCTGCAGTTCGAGTTCGAAAAACCTTCATATTGTTGTAAATCCAATCAAAATTTGCAAACCAATTTTCAGCAGCAATGTAATCTGCGAAATTATAAAGATCTATCTTTTCATGACTTTTTGTGAAATAATCTGAAGCAGCAGGATTGTAGGAAGTAACAAAATCTCGCATATTATAAAAACCCGTATCAGAACCTTCTGAAACCCTTAAAATACCTGGACCGTAAAAATAACTCATGGACAATAAATCCAAGCTATCTGGGTCATTTCCATAATTGGATTGAAAATATTCCTCCTTGGTTTTTTCGCGTAATTCATAGACACCAAAATACGCACCATTCAAATATACCACCACTGGTGAATATGCTTGCGAACCTGCATTGGATTCTGACATTATTCGCATAATTGTAGCATCTTTTTGAGGATACTGATTCCACAAATTACTACCATTTCGAAGGTAAAAGGAATAATATTCTTTGATGTGATTTTTTGCTGGTATCAGTGGATAAACTACTGGTTTTCCTTCCCCATAAACTGAATTTGATGGTTCAATGGTAACACTGTGCTGAGGGTTTGAGCGACTACCACCTGCTCCTCCATCTGGTTTAATTGATGCCTTGCTATCAAATTTTTTCACCCCATTCTCGTCAAAGTATTCGACAAAACAAGGCTTTTTCCAATCACTATTGTAATTGTCAAAAATCCCCTCTGCGCCATACAGATTAATGTCATCAGTTGTGATAGATAATACAGGAATTGTAAAATCTTCCATAAAAATGTAAGTTTCTGTGCTCGTGGTACTTGGCAATAAATTTGGAAGCACAGGAAAACAACGTACTTTTAGAACTGAATTGCTATTCAGAATTAAATCATCGGGAACTATTGGTGAATTGATGTCTGGTGTTTGACCATTAAGACTATAACGCAAAATCCCTCCTTGATCCGAATTATTGAGCACACTCACAGTAATTTCATTCGTGTAAAATCCTCCTGGAAACAAGATTGTTGGTTCTTTTTCGTAGGCAGAATAAGCCAAGCTTGCATTATTACTAGCATCTGGACTTGGGGTTTCAAAATAAACCAAATTATTGGTCCCATCATCAAATCGTCCGAAAGAAGTATTCGCTTCTAAATCAGGAACAAATAGAGAATCAATAATAATACCACTTGGATCCGATAAATAAATTGCTTCTCCTTCAGTTTTAATAGTAAAGTTTGTTTCTAATAAACCTCCAATTTGTGCCCCAAACCACTGATGTAAAGATCCGTCATAATAGGTCGTTGCATCCTTAAAACCAAAGGTTAAAAAGGGAATTAAGCTTAAATCAGAGGAGGTAGTTGTTGCATTGTGAATTTCAATTGCGAGCACATTATTTCCTATCAACATAGCTGACTTGAGGGTGCTTGGGTCAATGTTAAACCGCATCGGATTTCCCCCTTGATAAATTTGTGCTTCATGATCAGAAGAAAGTTCATCCCAAGTTGGAGGATAGCCAATTAAGCCAGAACGAGCAATTTCAATTCCGTTAAGATAAGCTACGAAACCATCGTCGAAATCTAAATCCAAGATAGCAGAAGCAATTTTTGATGTATCAGAAATATTGAAATTTATTCTAGCAAAAACCGAAATCACACCATTTCCTACATCTGTTACATCGTCTCCATCTCCATATCCAATACCCAAATTACCATCCAACCATGAGCTTGCATCAAAATCAGCATTCATCCAGTTCAAGGGAGTTGAAAGGTCTGGAACCACATATTTCCACGAAAAATCAGGATAAATAGCTGTTTCAAAATGATTCACCTGCGGACCTTCTGCTGGCACGAATCCGGATGCAAAAAGAGTCAAAAAGCCATTGGATGCAATAGTTGTACTTGGAAAAATCCACTTTAGAGGATCAGATTTTTTGTCTGACAAACCATACCCTTGCAAATTTACTCCTTGATTAGAAGCATTATACAGTTCTATCCAGTCTGAACTTGAACCATCTAAATCTAACAATGTTGTACCGTTAGCGTTAGAAGCTTCATTGATAAAAAGTTGCGCTGAAACGCCAAAGGTCAGAAAATATAGGTAGGTAAAAAGTAGTTTTTTTATCATTCAATTTCTTTTTTGCTAAGTTATAAAAAAAAAGGAATGAAAATATATTTTAGGTAAAATATTACTATGCATTAGTGTAAAAATTTCATGAACGATTTGATGTTTTTCTATCAATTTGAACATTTTATTATTGTTCAGCTTTATCATATTTTCCAACAAGTTGATGAAAAAGAGTAAAGCTAACTAATTTGAAAGGAAAATTGCTTTCACTAAACGTGAACTTTGATCTTCCTTCAATGAATTTCCTTGATTCTGAACAGATTCTTTGGTGATTGGCGGCAAATTTAAGCTTTGCGCCACTTCTAAAAATCTCGGTTCATCTTGGATCTTATCTTGATAAATAGTAACATATTCAATTTTTGTTTGTGGAATATTTCTATCAACATAAATTATTTTTGGAAAATATTTCACAAAAGTATCGTGGATTATTTTGGTTTGAATGATGGTATCATTTTCAGAGAATTGAACCTTGTTAGTTGTCTCCAAATCTTCTTTTGGCCACATAAAAATAAAAAAGACAATCACAGAAGCAACAGCCAAAATTGCTTGATAAAGTGGAATTACAATTCCTTTGCGTTGACTTACATTGGCATGAATATTCAATGGATTAGGAGAAATCGCTGTGAAAGCCAAAGTTGAAGCCTCAGTAATTAATCTTCGTTGAAAATCATATTCCTCTTGCAACATGTGCTCTAAAACAAACAATTTATCTTTTGCAGTTAATTCCTGAAAATCATAATTTTCGATTAATTCAAACAATAAATTTTCATTTGCTGTGAGTTCTTTTTCCATATCAAATTAATTTGAATAAGTTATTTTCATTTTTTGGATTGAATTCCTTCAGTTCCTTTGCCATTTTTTGAGTTCCGTAAAACAACCTTGATTTGACAGTACCAAGTGAAGTTTGTGTTATTTCTGCGATTTCTTGTAAAGAAAAATGCTCCATATATCTCAAAATAAATGTGTGTTTTTGATTCTCGTCAAGTTGAAACAAAGCTTTTTGAAAATGATGGTGAAAAATTCCCTTTTCAGCGAGATTTTCTCCTAATTCTGCGAGATTTACTTGTTCAAACTGACTGTTAGATGCCTGTGAATTATGTACATTTCTATATTCAGACTTACACATATTGTTTGCAATGGTGAAAATCCAAGTATAAAAATTTCTTTTGCTATCAAAAAGATGATTTTTTTCTAATAGTTTCAGAAAAATATCTTGCACAAAATCTTGAGCTTTCTCCTCATCTTTACCCAACATTTTAAAGAAAAAACCAAGCAATTTCTTACTGTATCTTTTATGCAATTCAATCAATGCCGCATGAGATTGATGATTCTGTATGTGAACCATCAATTCCTCATCGGTACAATTTGACATATTTAATTTTGAAAAAAACAAAACTTAAAATTGATTTTTATTGATTGATAATTTTCAATACTTCTTCCTTCTGACCAGATTTTTCACTAATCATCAAAATTAGACTTTCTAGTTCTTTCATCTTCGAAAACTCTTCACTTTCCTTGTAACTATTATATAATTTTAACATCGAGGGTAAATACATCGAATTAAATTCATCCGAAATTTTATCTCCCATATTAAATGCAAAAGTTTGAACGAGACAATCCAATAAATATCTTTTTTCATAATTCCTACGAATGATCGCAGTATTTTCAATGTTTTCACGGCTAAATTTATATGCTAAACCAGTCAAAAACAATTCACTTTCATAGTCTTTTTCAAAAGAATGAACCGCTGTAGTTGCAGCATAAACAACTTTTTTATGTTCTAAAATATGAGCAAAAATTTTAGCCACATTTTTATCGTATTCTGATTCTTTTGACTCCATAATTGAAAGAAGCAAAGGTGGAATGTTTAACTTTTTGAAAATCAAATTTCTATAGTCATCTTGTGTGATTAAAGAAGTATTAATGACTTGAACATCTTTCCTGAAATTTTTTGTTTGTTGCACAATCCAACAAGCGTAAGTATCGTTGTCTCCTTGTGTGAAAAGGATTGCATTTTCATCCAATTCAGATAGAATATTATGTCCCCAATTTAAAATCGATGCAGGCAATACATTGTATTGAAACATCTTATTTGCATACCTATTAAACTCAAGCTCTTCTTGTATTGTCTCATAAT
>JBIKSI010000101.1:0-13373 GCA_044348665.1 Crocinitomicaceae bacterium | reverse complement strand
TCAAAGCCATTTAATCGTGGTATCAGATCATTTTCAACGTATTTATTCCAAATTCCTTGTTGGTTTTTGAATTTACTGTGAATGTGATTGATAACTTCTGCTAAAAAAGTTCCTGTTCCTGTGGCTGGGTCTAAGACTTGTACTTTATGAATCTCTTTTTCAATCTTTTTGCCTTGTAACTCAACTTTTACTTTCGTTTTGGAAGTATCTGCCAAACCTTGCGGAAGATTGAAATCCGTTTTCAGAATTTCATCTACTGCACGAACAATAAATTTCACAACTGGTTCTGGTGTGTACCAAACTCCACGAGCTTTTCTCAAACTTGGGTCGTAAGAAGCTAAAAAGTGTTCGTAAAAGTGAATTATCGGGTCTTCTTGTTTAGTGCTTCTTCCGAAATTGTGCATAATTTCCGATACATCGGAAGCCAAGAAAATTTGAATTAAATCATCTACAATCCAAACAATTCGAGTGTCTAAATCGTAACCGGCAATCGATTGAAACAACTTTCTCAAAAACGGATTGGAGTGTGGAATCAACGTTGCGGCTTCTTCACGGCTAAAAGTTGGTAAAGTTGGATCGTGATAACGTGCAGCAAACAAACCATAAGCAATCGTTTGTGCATACATATCCGCAAAAGCTTTGTGAGTGATGTCATGAACCAAAACATCTTGAAAAGCCGAAAACTGCTGTTTCAACATCGAATTTTCTTGGTTCTCTTCATCAGAAGTAACAGCAACTTCAATCACATTCGCCAACAAACGAGCTTTTCCAGCCATCATTTCTGCTAGTTTGCTGGGTGATTTGATGGATTGACTTATGGTTAAAGCAAAATCTTTGATTAACTCTTCAAATTGTGTGTAGTTTTTTGGAAGACCAACAATTTTTCCATCAACAATTTCAGCAATTCGAATAGAAACAACAAATTGAGCATCTCTGTAAAAATGAAAATCTAAGTAATCTGTAAAAATCAAGTTACTCAATGAAGCTTTATAGCGTTCAAATTGTTCTTTCAATGATTTGCTATTCAAATCAATTCCTACATCTTTGGCTTCAATATAACCAACTGGAATATCTTTTTTTGTCAAAATGTAATCAGGTGCACCACACGCAATTCGCGCTGGTTCGTTAGTTACCAAAATTTCAGGTAACATTTTTTCTAATAAAACTTGCAAATCTCCACGGTATGCGTGTTCTCGTGAAATTCCTGTTTGAAATCGTTTGTTGAGGTTGTCTATGTATTGTTGAGTTGTCATGTAAATCGATTATTCAAGCAAATCTAATACAATTTAGTTTAAAATGGTGTTTTTTAATTGTTTTAATTGTTTGTTAATAAGTTTTATTAAAATGTATTTTTAGAATAGAAGCAAGGAAAAACTCCTCGTTGAGATAGGGTGTTAATACTCTATTTGAGAAAATAATAAATGGTAATTAATTTATTTTTAAATAGTTATAAAATTTTCACTTTTAATCGGGAAAGTTTAAAATGTTATTAAATAGTTGTTTCATGTCCCAATTACATGAGTGCATTAATTACAAAATTAGTTGGGACAACTCTATTAATAGAACTTCTGATTATTACAATGATTGTATTTCTAAAGCTTGGATCGTATGCAATTTAAATTTTAATACTTCCCCTTCCATAATTGCTGAATTTGCTCGGCAATTTCTTGTTCTCTTTTACTACTTCCGCTGTGAATAAAATTTTTACCTTTGATTTCCTCGGGTAAAAATTCCAAATCAACAAAGTTTCCTTCATGATTATGAGCGTACTGATAATTTTCTCCGTAGGCTAAATCCTTCATCAATTTTGTGGGTGCATTTCTCAAGTGAAGTGGTATCGGTAGATCACCGGTTTGTTTCACGAATGCAAGCGCTTCATCTATGGCTAAGTAGGCTGCGTTTCCTTTTGGTGAAGTAGCTAAATAAATCGCACATTGTGATAAAATTATTCGTGATTCTGGCCATCCTATTTTTTCAACAGCTTGGAAGGTATTATTTGCTAAAATAAGTGCAGTTGGATTTGCCATTCCGATGTCTTCTGATGCAGAAATTAGCATTCGACGTGCAATAAACTTGGGGTCTTCACCACCAGAAATCATTCTTGCAAGATAGTAAACGGCTGCATTTGGGTCGCTTCCTCGAATTGACTTAATAAAAGCAGAAATAATATCATAATGCATTTCCCCGTTCTTGTCATACATCGAAACACTTTTTTGTGCTGATTTTTGAACCAAATCATCCGTGATAATCACTTCTTCAGAACTGGAATGCATGGAAACTATAATTTCAAATAAATTTAACAGCTTACGTGCGTCTCCACCAGAAAGAGCAATAAGTTGTTTCGTTTCCTTTAGTGTAATTTTCTTTTTCTTTAATTCAAGGTCTTCATTGACGGCGCGGTGAAGCAGTTTTTCTAAATCTTCCTTATTGTGAGATTCAAGAGTAAATACCTGACAACGTGAAAGTAAAGCTGATATGACCTCAAAAGATGGATTCTCTGTTGTGGCACCAATTAATGTAATAGTTCCTTTTTCAACTGCTCCAAGAAGAGAATCTTGTTGTGCTTTAGAAAATCGATGAATTTCGTCAATAAATAAGATGTTTCGTTTGGTGTTAAACATTCCCTGATTTTCTGCCAAATGTATAACGTCCCTTACGTCTTTCACCCCTGAGGAAATTGCAGATAAAATATGAATCTTAACATCCAATTCTGAGGCAATTAAATTAGCTAAAGTTGTTTTACCAACTCCCGGAGGTCCCCAAAAAATCATTGAAGGAATAATTCCATGTTTGAGAGATTTACGCAAAGGTTTTTCTTCTCCTAAAATATGGTTTTGACCAATGTAATCAGCCAATTTCGTTGGTCGCATTCTCTCAGCTAAAGGGGCGAAATTCATTATCTTAGATTCAGGATTTTTAACTTTTGATTTTTTCTTGATGTAATTTTTACTTTTTGCTTCAAATTTCAAGTAAATATCGATAATGCAAAAGTAAATAAAAAAGTGAAAGCAAATTTTAATAATCTAAATTAGTCTATAGTGGAATTATTTTGCTTTTCTAAATTCCGCTTTTTTTCATATCGAAAATCACTTATTGTATAAATTATCATCAAAATTAAAGATCCAAACAAAGCTATTGTTGCTATCACTCCCGTTGTGTCAAAATCTTCGCCTTCCATTTCTACCTTTTCGGGGTAATATTTTTGATCACTGCTGTTGTATTGATTGTATTTTGTGACAAAATTTGGATTGTCAGCTGCCAAATCCCTGTTTTGCTGATAACTCGTTCCATAATTTTTATCGTAAGCCTTACTTCGCTCGCTAGTTTGATTTTCATCATTTATGAAAAACATACTTATAATCATTACAATAAAGGTGAAAATTATTGGAATCAAAATGCATCTCCAAATTATTTTCCATGTCCATTTCAGTGCACTCATTTTGTTGATTTTTGAGGATAGTAAACCCAAATTTAGAAAAAAATATTGTTGTTTTAGTTAAATTTAATAAATTTGTTCGACTTGAAAGTTTAGGGTTTTATAATTAGCAAGTAATAACTCATAAATAATAATTCATTATTCGTAACTCAATAAAAATGATTCACTACAAATTTTCCATCGAAAACCCTTCCAATCAATACATTCAAATTCAAATGAGTTTTGAATCATCTCAAATGATTGAACACATTCAGCTTCCTAGTTGGAGACCAGGTCGTTATGAATTAGGGAATTTTGCGAAAAATGTAAAGAATTTTAAAGTTTACGGAGATAAAAATATTCTTTCTTTCGAAAAAACTTCAAAAGATTGCTGGAAAATCGAGACGAACGGAGCAAAACAGATTCAAGTTTCCTATCAGTATTATGCGACAGATTTAAATGCTGGTGCAACTTATTTGGATAAAAATCAATTGTATGTCAATCCTGTAAATTGCTGTGCTTTTGTAGTTGGACGTGAATTAGAAAACATTGAAGTTCAACTTGAAGTTCCTAATTCGTATCAAATTGCTTGTGCTTTACCTCACGAAAATAAAGTACTTAAGGCAAGACATTTTGATGAGTTAGCCGATTCTCCTTTCATTGTGTCAGCAAGTTTACAACACGATACTTACAAAGTAAATGACACTTTATTTCATATTTGGTTTCAAGGTGAAGTGAAAGTTAATTGGGAAAAAATTCTGAAAGATTTCTCTGCTTTTACGAGTAAACAAATTGAAAAGTTTTCAGAGTTTCCAGTTTCAGAATATCATTTTTTCTTCCAAATTGTGCCGTTTAGAGCTTATCATGGAGTTGAACATCAAACTTCAACAGTCATTTTATTAGGACCTTCGTACGATATTTTCGAAGCAACTTATGTTGATTTATTAGGTGTTAGTTCGCACGAATTATACCATACTTGGAATGTGAAATCCATTCGTCCAATTGAAATGTGGCCTTATGATTTTACTAAGGAAAATTATTCCAAATTAGGCTATTTGTGTGAAGGAGTTACCACTTATATGGGTGATTTATTCTTGCTGAAAAGTGGAGTTTTTAAATTAAAAGACTACTTTTTAGAATTGAATGATCAACTTCAAAAACACTTTGATAACTTTGCTCGTTTCAACTATTCGGTGGCAGAATCTTCTTGGGATACGTGGTTGGATGGTTATGTTCCTGGGGCGCCAAACAGAAAAGTTTCGATTTACACAGAAGGTTGTTTGTTGGCCTTGGTTACAGATGTTTTTATTATGCGTCACTCGAAAGAAAAATACAATTTAGACGATGTGATGAAACGTTTATACTTCGATTTTTATTTGAATGGCAAAGGTGTTTCTGAAAAAGATTATCAAGATGTTATTGAGCAATTAGCTGGAAGTTCATTTCAAGAAATATTGGACAACTATTTTTACAATTCCAATCCCTTTGAAGCAATCATTGTCGATGCATTTGATTACTTAGGTTTAGAATTGATTCACAAAGCTTCACCAAAATATTCATATGCAAAATTAGGTTTCAAATCGATTCCTCAAGGACAAAATTTTATTGTGAAAGCCATTTATCCAGGAAGTCCGGCCGAAATGGGAGCTTTGATGTTAGAAGATGAAATTATTGCTGTAAATTCCTATGCTTGTGGCGCTGAATTAGACAAGTGGTTAACTTATTTTGATGACCATGTGAAAGTTTTATCTGTTATGCGCCGTGGAAAATTAATCGAAATTACGCTTCCAATTGCTGTTAGAAATTTCTACTTGGATTATTCTGTGAAGCAAATTGAAAATCCGAACCAACATCAGAAAAGAGCTTTTGAAAGATGGATGAGGTAGAGTTCGCATAATCATGTAACATTTTCATTTTTTTTGCAAGCGATTTTGTTTTGTTTTCCCTCAACTTTGCGAGATAAATAAAAAATACATTTAAAATTATCCTTTTTACTGCTTTAGGTTTTACAAATCAGTTTTTTGCTCAAGAAGTGAATTCTGAAAAAGCAGATACTTTATATTGGAATAAAATTGGTGAAACAATTGTGAATTACGAAAATGACCGCAATGAAGCCATAATTGAAAACGCAGAAAAATTCACTAAACTTCAATTCATTGTAAAAAATGCACCAGTTGAAATCGAACAAATCGTTGTTTTTTATAAGAATGGCGATCAACAAAATTTCCCAATAAAAGAATCAATTAAATCTGAAGGTTTTAGCCGAAAATTAGAACTTAATGGAAATGAGCGAATCATTGCAAAAGTAGTTTTTCAAAGTCGTACCATTCCAAATTCAAAGGAAAGCAGAGCAATTATAGAGATTTGGGGAGAAAATGATGTAAACTAAGTTGAAAAAAATAGAATAAAAGCCCTTTGCAAAAATTTAGATTGAATTGGCAAGGGCTTTTTTATTTTACACCAATAAAACTCAAATAATTACTAGGATTTATTCCTTCCACTTGCGTATTTGGGTAAGCCCTTAAAAAAGTTTTAGAAAATTTCACTTTCTTGCTTTCACTCCATTTGAATTCAAAGGCTTTTAAACCATGAACATTTTCTTCAATGTAATCAATTTCTTGCTGCTGAGTAGTTCTCCAAAAGTAGCGGTTTTGCATGACATCAGGGAAATTATTTTTCATTCGTTCATTAATTAGAAAATTTTCCCATAACGCTCCAACATCTGTACGCTGATTAAGAGGCAAAAAATTCCCAATAATCGCATTCCGAATTCCATTGTCAAAAAAATATATTTTTTTCCCCTTACGTATTTCGGTGCGCTCGTTCCCACTGAAAGCGGGTAAAGTATAGATAACAAAGGTTTTTTCGAGAAGATCTATATATTTTTCAACTGTGTGATATTCAGCTCCGACCAAGCGGCTAATTTCAGAAAATGATACCTCACTTCCGACCTGAAACGCCAAAGCTTTTAAAATTTTCTGTAAAATTGAAGGCTTTTTTAAATTGTCAAGCATTAAAATATCCTTGTACAAATAACTATTTGCAATTAATTTAACTATTTTTTGTGCTTCATTTGGCTTTGTAACAACCTCAGGATAAAAGCCGTAAATCAAACGTTGCTCTAAATTTCGTTTTTCTTCTAACAATCCATGATGATTCACCATTTCTTTGAAAGATAAAGGGAATAATTGAAATTCATATTTTCTTCCAGTCAATGTTTCTTGCGTTTTATCGGCAATTTCCAAAGCTGAGGAACCAGAAGCGATTACTTGAACATCTATTAGTAGGTCAGCAATTATTTTTAAGGTCAGTCCAATATTAGGAATTCGTTGCGCTTCATCAATAAATATTAATTTATGATTACCAAATAATAAGCGAAGGTGAGTTGAATTTGTTTTTGACAGATTTTCTTGAACATCAGACTCATCTCCATTCATAAACAAATAATTTGAATCAATTTTATGCAATAAAGATCGAATAATCGTAGTTTTACCAACTTGTCTGGGGCCAAAAAGTAAGATGACTTTATTCTTAAATAAATCTTCTTCCATCTCGATTTCTAAATTTCTAAATATCATTCGTGACAAATTTTGCTTACGAAATTAATAATTATTTTTTTAACCTCCCATTTTTTTATAATTATTTTGTAATTAAATACTTTATAATTATGTTTATTATGTAATTTAATTAATAAAAAATATGTTTATTTTGTAATTGATACTAGTTAAAAATATATTTATTTTGTAATTGAAATAAAAAAGGCTCCGAAAAGCCTTTTAAAATTAGTGTTTTCTTTTATTAGAAAAAATCAAAGAAAAACATTACTGCTGCTTGGCGCGCATTTACTCCCGATGCGGAACCTACAATACTTCCGTTTTTACGGATATCGCCATTTGACTCAATTTTCCCAACAATAGATCCGTTCATTCTCACGTCACCATTAGATTCAACTTTCCCCACGATTGAACCATTTTTGCGAATATCTCCATTTGATTCAATTTTTCCTTTAATGCTACCATTCACACGAATATCACCGTTCGATTCAAATTTTCCTTTGATACTTCCGTTGATTCTTACATCACCATTCGATTCAATTTTTCCATAACTTGAACCATTTTTTCTTAAATCCTGTGCAAATGAGTTGCTACTAAAAACTCCTAAAAACAGCACAAATAATACAAATTTTACTTTTTTCATAATTTTATTTTTGCTTAAAAGTAAACATTTAATGTTAACAAAACAATGAATACCGTGGTAATTAAAAATTAATCCTACTTTTGTGAAAAAATATACAAATGTCCAAAGAAAAAACTGCAAAATTCAAATTTACACCCTATCAAAAACTTGTAGTTTTAATTCTTGCTCTCACTCAATTTACAGTCGTTTTAGATTTTATGGTGATGTCTCCCTTGGGCGATTTGTTAATGAAATCCATGAAAATTGGTCCGACTGAATTTGGAGTTGTTGTTTCAAGTTATGCTTTTAGTGCTGGAATTTCTGGATTTTTAACTGCTGGATTTGCGGATAAATTTGACAGAAAAAAGTTACTGTTATTTTTCTATATTGGCTTTATTTTAGGAACATTATTTTGTGGTTTAGCAAATTCCTATGTTTTATTGGTAATTGCTCGAATAGTGACAGGGATTTTTGGGGGAGTTATTAGTTCAATATCAATGGCAATTGTTGCTGACTTGTTTGAATTTAATCAGCGTGGTCGTGTTATGGGCTACCTGCAAATGGGATTTGGAATTAGTCAGATTTTAGGAATTCCAATTAGTCTTTATTTCGCAAATCAATGGGGCTGGCAATCACCCTTTTTTATGATAGTTGGATTAGCTATGTTAATCAGTTTAGTGGGTATTATTGTTTTAAAACCAGTGAACGAACACCTTAAATTACAAAAAGATAACGCCCTGAAACACTTATTTAATACCATTAAAAATCGAGATTATCGAATTGGATTTTTAGCCACAGCCTTCCTCTCACTCGGAGGATATTTAATGATGCCTTGGGGAAGTGCTTTCGCTGTCAATAATTTAGGTGTTTCACAAGATCAACTACCGATTTTATTTATGATTACAGGCATTGTAACATTAGCTATCATGCCAATTATTGGTCTAATTAGTGATAAAATAAATAAATTCACCCTATTTGCAATCGCATCCATTTGGATGTGTGTTACCGTTTTGATTTACACGCAATTAGTGCCAGTTCCATTTTGGATGATTGTGTCTGTAAATTCTCTAATGATGGTAGGAGTAATGGCAAGAATGGTACCTTCACAAGCATTAACTTCTTCTGTTCCAGACATGAAAGATCGAGGTGCTTTTATGAGTATTAATTCATCTTTACAACAAATGTCTGGTGGCTTTGCAGCCGTTTTAGGTGGAATAATTGTTGTTCAAAAAAATGAAAATGCAATCCTTGAACGTTTTGATATTCTTGGTTACGCAGTTATTTGTGCCATTTTGATAAATATTTTTCTGACCTACCGTGTCAATAAAATGATTCAAGCCAAAATGGAAAAAGAAGATGTGAAAAAATAGTGAGTCTAAAACTTCCTTTTAAAAATATTTATTACCTTAGCAGAATAAAACGATAACTTGATCAAATTTTGAAAAAGAAACTTATTTTACTTCTAAATATCCTCTTTATTACTTTAAGTTTTGCCCAAAACTCAAGTTCCTATGGGAAATTTTATGGAAAGTATTTTTCTCAAAAAGATTTTCAAAGTGGTACTCAAATTTGGACCGGCGTTCAAGAAAAAGATGGAGTAGTTTTATTTGGAAATAATAATGAAATCCTTTCTTTTAATGGTTTATCCTGGAAAATTTTAAAGATAAATGGCAAAAATTTGGCAAAGGCAAAAATTGCTTCAGTTGAAAAGACAAAAGTTACCAAATTATTTAAGGCATCCAACGGTAAAACCTATGTAGGTAGAGAAAATAATTTTGGTGAAATAACATATACAGAGGCGGGTGAATTAAGTTATAAACCACTTTTTATTTCAAGTACAAATGATTTATGTGGAGAAATTTGGAATATTTTCGAGTTCAAAAATGAACTATTTTTTATTGCTGAAAAAGGTGTTTTTGTTTTAAAATCCAATCAAGTTGAAAAACTTTCTATTCCCAATACAAACGGATACACTTGTATGACTGCTGGTGCCTTTGATAAAGGGGTTTTACTAACATATAGGAAGGATTTGGACAACGAAATTGAACGAAAATATGTATATTTAAATTGTGCTACCAAGAAATCATATTCTCAAGAAATTTCCGAGAATATTGATTTTTTAAATATTCGTGCAACAGAAAAAAAAGAACGTCATTGGAATATTTTTAATTTCAATGGAAATGTTCACCGAATAAAGGAAGAAAACAATCGCCTTATTTGGTTAAAGGATAAACCAGAAGAATTTAAATCTATTCGTGGGATTGAAATTTATACGGTTTACAAAAAAAATCAAATTTATTACATTTGTACTGAAGGCCAAGGAATTCATGTTCTAAACGAAAAAACAGAATTAATTCGAAGATTTGATACCCATGATGGGATGGAGAATTTGATTGCTTATGATGTCTTTTTGGATAATGAGAACAATTTATGGACTTGTTTATCTAACGGAATTCATTTCTTTGAAACTTCGTCACCCATTACTTACTTCAACAAAAAAGAAGGTTTAACAGGAGAGAATTTTAGTTTTGACAAGTTTGGAAATAACATTACAGTTGGAACACAATTAGATATTTGGAAAGCAGAAAAGGAGAATGATAGAATCATCTTTAAATCAATGAATCTTATCCCTGAAGAGATTTTTCAATTACAAAGTTTTGAAACTGATTTCGGCAAAAAAACCTTAGCTGTTGCCTATTCTGGGATATATGAAATCAATTATAACAGCAAGAAAACAAGCAAAATAATTGAAGAACTAGCATGGAATTGCTATCAAAACCCATTAAATAAAAATGAATTTTTTGTTGGAAATGAAGGCTCTTTGGGAAAATTAATCCTTTCCGAAAGTGGATGGAACTATCAAGTAATTATTCCTGATATTAATGGAGAGATCATTAACATGACGCATCGAAATGGGAATATTTATTTCGGAGTTCGTAATTCTGGTATCTATGAATTAAGTATAAAGACTAATACTTACAAGAAATTAAAATTTAAAAACAGTAAACAAAATTTAAATACCAATTTTTACGCTGGAAACTATAAAGATCAAGTTTTTTTCGCGATGGAATCTGGTCTTTTTGTGCTTAACAAAGACAATGTCGTTGAACCTTTCAAAGCATTTAATAATAAATTTCAAGGGAATAAAGATTTTCAAATTCACCGTCTTTTCAAGGAGAATGAAGATAAATTTTGGGTTTTTATTTGGGATGGTAAAAAAGCAGAACATGGATATTTAGAATTCAAAAATAATCGATGGAATTGGACCTCTTGGCCTTTTGAGTCCATGAATTCTTATTTAGTTCCTTTGGCTTCTACGATGATGAAAATTTCTGAAAATGAATATTGGTTTACCAATGGAAATGAAATTTTATCATATAATCAAAAAGCCTTACCGAGTATTAAGAAAAATTATAAAATTAGTATTGAAGGTATTTATTTAAATGATAAGCTACGAATTTATAATCCGCATCACGCACTAAAATTGGATGCAATTCCATACAGTAACAACTCAATCCGAATTGAATTTAGAGCAAATACTTATATGGCTTTTGATAAGCTCAAATACCGCTATAAATTAGAAAATTATATTGATGAATGGTCTGAATGGTCTGCCTTTAATTTTGCGGATTACAAAAAGTTAGGTGAAGGTACCTATACTTTAAAAATTCAGGCGAAAAACATTTATGGCTTTGAAAGTGAAGTAGAATCATATACTTTTACGATTTTACCCCCTTGGTATAGAACTTGGTGGGCGTATTTCTTGTATTTTATTACCTTTATATTTTTGATTTATTTTATTATTAAACTGAGTGTACAGCGAGTTAAAAATCAAAACATTAAGTTGGAAGAAATTGTAGAGGAACGTACCAGCGAAATTGCAGAGCAAAATAAAAAATTAGAAATTCAAAAACAAGAAATTGAGCATAAAACACAAGATATAGTCGATAGTATCATTTATGCAAAACGAATTCAAGAAACAATTTTGCCTGACGAACGTTTAGCTCGAATGTTTGATGATTATTGTGTTTTTTACCGACCAAAAGACATTGTAAGTGGTGATTTTTATTGGGCAAGACAAAAAGGTGATTTATCAATTTTTTCCGCCATCGATTGCACTGGACACGGTGTTCCGGGAGCATTGGTAAGTATTGTGGGGAATGCTTCTTTATTACGATGTGTAAATGAACATAAATTAACTGAACCGGCAGAAATTTTAGATAAGCACAGAGAAATTGTTGTAAAATCCTTCGTTACAAAAACTCAAACGGATGTAAAAGACGGTATGGATATGTCTCTGTGTGTCCTTGATCGTAAAACGCTGATTTTGAAATACGCGGGAGCAAATAATGAATGTGTAATTATCCGTAATAAAGAAATTATTGAATTAAAACCAGACAAACAGCCAATTGGTCAGTTTTCACATGCTTTTCCGTTTACACAGCAAGAAATCCAGCTTCAAAAAGGTGATTGTATTTTCCAATACACGGATGGTTATGTAGATCAGTTTGGTGGTGAAAAAGGTAAGAAATTGAAATCTAGACCATTCAAAGAATATTTAGTTGAAATTAGTCATTTGCCTATGAAAGAGCAATATGTAAAAATTCAAGCCTTTTTTGATACTTGGATTCAAGATTATGATCAAATTGATGATGTTTGTGTTTTTGGAGTAAAACTATAAATCAAATGGGAAAAAATAGTAACGTTTATCTTTTTTATATCAGTTTAGCAATTTCATTTGGAATTTTGTTGGCTTATTTGTTTGATTTCCTCGGGATAATACAAACGATAAATTATTGTCTAATTTCATTTAGTGTTACATTACTTTTTTTGGTTTTGATGATAGAATCAAAAAATGGAACAAAACTTTCAAAAACAATATCATACAGTTCAACAATTATTGGTTTTGTTTTGTGGAATTTATCTCTTTTAGAAGTATTTCAAATGAATCAAACTTGGAATTTTTCACTTTTATTCATGTTTCTAGGTTTGATTTCAGCCATTCATTTTACTGTGACCAAAAGAGCGAGCCAAATGATGAAATTATTAACAGCATTTAGTGCTTTGATGTTACTTTCTGTTATTTACACTACTGGAAATGCTGTTTTTGATAATTCAATGATTCTTATTTCAAGTTTAGTACTTTTCACTTTGTTTAGTGTGCTAAGTTTGTTCTCCTTGCAAAAGGAAATTGATAGAAAGTAGCTAATGAAGTTTTTATTAATTGTTTCTTTTTTCGTTTATATAGATTCTGTGTTATCACAAAATATGCCGGTATCCATCATAATAACAGAATTAGGGAAAAAAGATTTTGAGATTATTATTAGGGATTCAACGGATGGACATTCCATGAACCAAAGAGATATTTATTATCATTCAACAACTACAATACTTATAAAAGATGACACATTAAATAAAATTGATTTCTTGTGGAAGGTTTTTGGTGATGTTGAAGTAAAACCCTCTGGAGATAGTGTTTTTTCTTCAAAAGTTATTTTTAGCCTAAACAAAGATAAAACACTTAATTTATTTGTGTTTTTCAAAACGGGATATTATGGTTCAAAGCTTTACCATTTTCAAGGAGAAATAGATATTAGTCGTCAATTTAAAAATCCCACTGGATTGAATATAATAAAGAATGACCGAAGTGAGGCTTTATTCTTCTTTAATTCACAGAAATCGTTATTAACCTCAGTTCGATTAATAAAGTGCCAATTGTAAAGATAAATCTACATCATATTTGATAGCTGGTTTTTTAGGAAAAAAGCTATACGCAATTAGG
>JBIKSI010000248.1:0-3953 GCA_044348665.1 Crocinitomicaceae bacterium | reverse complement strand
AAATCCTGCCTTGGATAGTAACCCATATGCCTTTGATGCTTCTTTTATGCTCTTAATGTTATTAAACAAATCTTCTGAGGCTTGTTGGAATATTGACTTTTCACCGCTACCAGTATTTTGCTGCTCTACAAACGCTGCTGTTTGCTTATTTGCAGTTGCTATATCCTTGTTGACTGAACTTATAACCTTTTGTGCTGCATCAAATTGAGCCTGGGTTACACTTCCACCAACACCAGCAGCAACTGTGCCCAATGCCTCAATAACTTCCTTAAGTTTTGTAACGCTTGTAATTGACTTAGATGTCAAAGCCTCCATAATAAACAGTTGATTATTTGAACCTTGAACTGACCCTGCTAGTTTGCCTAGTTCTTTTGCACTTTCTGGCATTGACTTAACAAATTGCTCAAGCATTCCGTTAACAATTTTTGTTTTTGCAACTTCACCCAAAGAGTCTAAAGATGTTTTTAGTGTAGCAACTCTTGAGTTATACTGTTCTAGATTTATAACACCTGTCATAAGTGCTGTTGATGTTGCCATGAGGGTTTCGTAGTATCCTGCACTTGCAATGTTGCCAGCCTCGGTGGCCTGTGCTTGTGTTAGGGTTGCGGACTGTGAATCCTTTGCATTTGCAGCAAATCTATCAACTACTTTTTGGAATGCTTTTGGATCTTTTGAAGTTATGTCTATTGATGCAAAATCAAGTCGAACGTCTGTTCTTCCTGCTTCTTGCTGTAGGGCTGTAATGACTCCTTGAATTTCTTCTTGGGTGTATTGTCCCTCTGCCTGTAATCTGATTGCTAGAGTATCCTGAAAACCTTTAAGTTGTCTTTGAGACATTGTTCGCATTGCTTCAATGTCGCCCTTACGCTCAGTTAAGAAGCCTTCATCGGATCTTAATCTTTCTGCTGTGCTAATTGTTGTTTGTGCCTGCTGGCCTGTACCAGCAGTTCCAATTGTTTCTACTGCTGAAACGACTCTTTCTTTTCCAAGGGCATTTGCAAGAGAGTCTAGTTCAGCCTTGGTGTTTATCATTGCATCAGCAACGCCCTCAGTTGCTAAACGCTCTTTTTCTTTTGCGTCAACAACTGCTTTTACGATAAGCCCAAGCACTGTAAGTCCAGTAACAATCCATCCAACTACAGGAACAAATCTTAGTGCTGCTAAAACAAATCTGCCAATGTTTAGTCCTGCTGTTTTAACAACGTTTATAAATCCTTTAAATCCTTTACCGCCAGCGACAAATGCACCTGTAAGTGGAGTTATGGCATTCTTTAGTGATGCTAAGAACCCTACTCCGCCTGCCTTGCCTTTGCTAAACATTAGGAAACTTCCTATTTGAGCAAGTATGCCACCCTTTGCCTTCATTGTTGCCATTGACAATAGATCCATAACGGTTATCAGTGCATAAGATACTCCAGAAAATTGCATGATTGCAGTAGACACTTGACCAACTGCTCCGCCTGCCATAGTTCCTGCTGCTGCTAGGGAGGTCAGTGCGAATGATGTGTTTCTTATCACACCCATAGTCTTGTTTAGTCTGCTAGTGTTTCCATCAGCATCTGGTGCTTGTTGTCTACCCTTTTGTTTTTTGCCAGGTCTGTCAGACAGGAGTGACTGCTGTAGAGGACCTATGAATCCCATAGTTGCAGTTTGTTGCATTGCCAATAGGTTTGCGTTTTGTGCTACTGCTGCTGCTCTTGCTGCTATCGCTTCTTTTTCAAGAATTTGCACCCTCTGCTTCATTATTGGAACTAGGGTGCCTTGGGCATCAAGATATGGCCTAACTATTCTTCCAGCAACATCTCTTAGGTGCTGGCTCATAGCAGGGGTAACTGTAGTCATTCCTGTAGTTGCTGCTAAACCAAATGCTTGGCCTGCTACCTTGGTTTGTGGGATCATTTCACGAAGTGCTCCGTTTAGAGCAAACCCATAATCTTTACCAATCCTTATTGCTTCTTTTGGAGGAGAGTTTCTTTGAATAGCAACATTAAGTCCTTGAGATACAGCATTTCTTGTTTCAGTGATTACTGAGGTTACCATTGTTTCTACTGATTTTGCTGCCTTTTTTGTGATTCCTCTAACAGAAGCCTGAGACCTTATTTCAATTCTTTTAAGTTTATTTAATGCCCTCTGTTCCATCTGCTGCAAAGTTGTAGAAAAGTGCTCTTGAGATGCAGCAAGGAGATTTGCTGGAGAATTTTGAGGCTGACCCTTTTGCACCATAAATCTTGCAACACCTTTAGTTGCAATTCCAGATGTTCCTCCTTGAATTGCAGTAAGTGCTTGACGCTGTCTAGCAGCCGATTGGAAGTTTCCTGGTGTTGCTGCCATCTGTGCAAGTTGATTATTTGGCAAAGCATTTGCAAGTTTTTGTGCGTCTTCTGCTGAATCCTTTATGTTTAATTTATATTTTTCTACGTATTGCTGTGCCTCTTTTAAGTCTGCCTGAAGTTCTGGAACCATTTTTTCAAAAGTGTCGCTCATCTTTGCTACGGCACCGTTGTTGGCCTTCATGTCTGCATTAAATTTTTCAGTTAGATCTTTAAATGCTGTTGTTGGATCGACTCCTGCATTTACCTGTTCTGTTGCCAACTTAATGGCATCTACGTTTTCTGCCTCCCATTGCTTAATTTCTCTATTAATTGCTGCAGTGGAAACACCAGCCTGCTCCCTGATTTGCTTAATGTAGATGCTGGACAAGTCTGCGAGGTCAGAAGGGTCGATATCTACTAAATCAACCAGGCCAGCCTGGGCCGATACGTTGGCTCCATATGGGCGTTGGACAGTTGCAAAACTCTTGTCTTTACGACCTTCTGTTCCAGAACCAACCCGATCTGTTCGTCTCTTTCTAGGAACTACATTACCATCTTCGAATCCTGGAATATTATCTGCAACAATACCCTGAATTAATGCAGCATACTTGGTTGCCTGTTTTGCTGGTACGACTGCTTCTCCTGGAGCAAGCATTGCAGGAACAATATCTCCAGCACCCTTTGGACCAGGAACAGATACAACGCCCTTTGCATACTTCTTTGGCATTGTAACTTGTCCTGCATTCCTACCTTGGAATGTTAGGTTTGCATTATTAGCACGTTGTAGTGCTTGTGTAAGTTTGTCTACTGCTACTGCTTCTGATGTAAATCTTTGTTCTAGTCTTTGGTGTACCTGCTCAAGAGATGCAGCAACGCTGGTTGCCTCTAGTTGCTGCTGAGTCATGTATTCTGTTTGATCACCAAGGAATTTGGATGAGTCTCCAGACTTGGTAAAAATGTTTCTAACAAGCATGAACCCCTTGATAATGTTTGCGATACCGTTAGCAAGAAGACCAAAGGTCATAATTAGAACTGGACCAAGACCACCGATTACAACAGTAAGCCCCATGATAAAGTTTTTTGCTCCAGCATCAAGTTTATTAAAGTTCTCTAGTATCTTCGCTCCGAACTCAATTACTGGGGTTACAAGTTTTAGGAAGATTTCTCCAATAGGGGCTAGAGCAACCTTTAGTTCTTCTACCGCCTTCTGGAATTTAAACATTGATGAAGCAGCAACGGTTCCAAGTTCCTTAGATGATAGGGCTGCTAGATCCGAAGCACTTCTACCAGTTAGTTCAAGAACACGTGATGCCTGAGTGCCTTCTGCAATTACGTTTTGGAATAGTGTAGATAGACGTGAGAACTGGAACTTTCCAAATAGTTGCTCAATGGCTCTTGCTCTGCTTAGTGGGTCAAGGGTGTCCAAGGCACTTGCAAAGTCTATTACGAGGCCCTTAACATCCCCCCTGTTTGATTCTACAATCTCCTTGATATTGATGCCAAATCCAGCAAGCATTTCTGATGCTTTTCCTGTTGGATTAATAAGGGCTGCTAGACCAGACTTAAGTGCGTTGGCACCTTCTGATGCGTTAATTCCACCTTCCTTCATTGCTGTTAGGAAGAATGCTAGGTCCTCTACGT
>JBIKSI010000208.1:0-3956 GCA_044348665.1 Crocinitomicaceae bacterium | reverse complement strand
TCCCGATATTTGAAGTTCTACTAATTTTTTAAGAGCCTCAAAATCAATGGAATCATCCTGCTTAAAGGGAGTTACAAGAGCTGTACCGGTGCCAAAAAAATTTCTCATTTCACTAAATAATTAATCGTTGCACAAAAATAAGAATAATAAAGGCTGCATTTTCACCAATTACAAATCTTATTAACAATCTTTTGAACGATTTTTTTTCTTAGTTAACTAGGAACTTACTTACCTAAAAGTCCTTCTTTTAAGGTTGCATCAACACAATCAGATCCTAACCAAATGGAAAAAAGTGCTTTTTTAAATTCTATGTTTTCCATGGTTCCGATTAGTTTTCCATTTTTCTTTACCAGTAAACCTTTAGATGGCACAAATTCTAAATTAATTTTATCTCCAATTTTGAAGGCATCATCAAAAAAACCGGTGAACTTTTTAATTTCTTCTTTACTAGCCTTACCTGCACTAGCTTTTGCAAAACCTTCTTTTACCGTTTCAATAAATTTTTCTCTTGTGACCTTAGAAGAAATAATTTTGATTGAAATCGCCATTTCTTCGTTCTTAGAAATTATTTTTGAAGCATCTGAATTCTTGTCTTTCAAATACAAAGCTGCAATGTATAAATCAAAAAAGTATTTTTCGCGCAAACCGCCACCATTCAACTCGAGTTTTTCGTCCCCAACTGTAATTGATTTAAAAAAATCATGACCAGAAATTTTGGTCGTATTTTGTGCAAAAATAGTTGTTGCAGCTAATAAAATTGCGAATAATAAAATAGTTTTTTTCATAATTTATTGGTTTATCATTTTAATAAAATCTTCTTCGGATATAATATTTATCCCTAACTTGCTTGCTTTTTCCAATTTCGCTGGCCCCATATTCTCTCCTGCTAATACATAATTTGTTTTTGCTGAAATTGAACTAACATTTTTTCCTCCATTGTCTTCGATTAGTTTTTTTATTTCATCACGAGAATAATTTGTAAACACTCCAGAAACCACAAAGTTCATTCCTTCGAGGGAAGTTGACGATAATTCTTTTTCTTCTATTTTAATTTGTAAGCCTGTTTTTTCTAATCGTTCTATGATTTTACGATTATCTTCATCTAAAAAGTAATTTTGAACTGAAATTGCAATTTTTTCTCCAATTTCATCAACTGCAATTAAATCTTCATAATTAGCCAATGACAAATTATCAATGGATTTAAAGGCTTTTGCCAGTTGTTTTGCCACTGTTTCGCCGACAAAACGTATTCCGAGTGCAAAAAGTACACGTTCAAAGGGAATGGCTTTTGAAGCCTGAATTCCTAACAACATATTATTTGCCGATTTTTCAGCCATGCGATCTAAATCAACAATTTGGTCGAAAGTTATGTCATATAAATCTGCTACGTTATTAATAATTTCTTTTTTGACCAATAAATCAACGGTTTCTACCCCCAAACCATCAATATTCATCATTTTTCGACCAATGAAGTGTTCAATTCTTCCCTTCACTTGTGGAGGACAAGATTTTTCGTTGGGACAAAAATGATTTGCTTCTCCTTCTTTTCGAACCAATTCAGTTTTACATTCAGGACACTGTGAAATGTATTTTACCAATGCTGCATTTTCTTCTCGCTTTTCTTCGTTTACTCCAACAATTTTTGGAATAATTTCTCCTCCTTTTTCTACATAAACAGTATCATGCATATGTAAATTCAATTTTTCGATTTGATCAGCGTTGTGCAAAGAAGCACGTTTAACAGTTGTTCCCCCCAAGGAAACTGGTTTTAAATTTGCAACTGGAGTTATGGAACCCGTTCTACCAACCTGATAAACCACTGATTCTAATACGGTTTCTACGCGTTCTGTTTTGAATTTATAAGCAATTGCCCAACGTGGTGATTTTGCCGTAAAACCTAATTCTTGTTGGATGTCGTAAGAATTTACTTTCAGTACTACGCCATCAATTTCAAAAGGCAAAGTTCCTCGATTTTCGTCCCAATAGTTAATAAAATCCATGATTCCTTCAATAGAATCTGTTTTTTTAATGTAAGAATTTTTACTCTCGGGAACTTTAAAGCCCCAATCCTTTGCCTTAAGAACAGTTTCATAATGTCCTGCAAAATCAAGATCTTCGCCATAAATTCCGTATAAAAAACAATCCAATCCGCGCGATGCAACAACCTTTGAATCTTGCGATTTTAATGTTCCTGAGGCAGAATTACGTGGGTTTGCAAATTCTTGTTCTCCACTTTCTCGACGTTCTTCATTCGCTTTATTAAATGCATTCAAGGGGAAAAATATTTCTCCTCGAATTTCAAAATCATGCGGAAAATCACCTTTTAATTCCAAGGGAATCGTTCTAATAGTCTTCACATTTGTTGTAACATCTTCTCCCTGAGTCCCATCACCGCGAGTTACCGCTTTATGAATTTTTCCATTTTTGTAAGAAATACCAATTGCAACGCCATCATATTTTAATTCACACACATATTCTATTGGCGTTTCAATTGTTTTTTTAATTCGGTTTTCCCACTCAATAATTTCCTCTTTAGAATAGGAATTACTTAATGAAAGCATAGGAAATCGATGAACAACAGTTTCAAATTTTTTGGTAATATCTCCACCAACACGTTTTGTAGGACTATTTTCGGAGGCAAATTCGGGGAATTCATTTTCCAACTTTTGCAGGGCAAATAAGAGTTGATCAAAATCGTAATCTGAAATTTCAGGAGAACTTTCGACATAATATAGATGATTGTGACGATTTAATTCTTTTGATAATCGTTCAATTTCTTGTTTTGCTTGCTCTTTTGTCATTTATTTTATTTAAAATAGGCAAATAATTAGGTCAAAAATATTAAATCTTTCAAATATTAAAATATTATTGAGAAAAAAAGCAATTTTTAATTTCAAATATTTTTGATTTAGAAAGTTGCTAGAACATCCTTGTACAAAAAAGCATTCTCTATATAAATATAGGGAATTTGCCATGCCTTGTCCCAAACCTGTATGTTGAAATCTCGGTCAGGAAATTGTTTTCTATGTTTTTCAGGAGAGGACAATTCCACGCAAGAAGCAATTCTATTTAATTTTGCACGTATGTAATTTTCCATACCACAACCATACATTACTGGAGATTTTGAAACCTCAGTTGCTTGAAAATCAGATGCTTTACATACTTTTGTATTGATGATTTTGTCAACTCCTTTAAATTTTTTGTGCGTTCCTTTATCAGCCCAATAAATTACATTTCCTTTTGTGTGAAAAGATGCAGTAATCAAAGGTTTCACTTGATTTAGAAAGACTTGAATAGCTTGGGTTTCTTTTGGCTCTGCAGGAAAACTACCTTTAAACCCTTCTGAACAGGGAACACTATGAAACGTTTTTCCTTTTTTCAAATGGTGATTACCATCATCAAAACTGGCATTCAAATCAATTCCTTTTCCATTGGATTTCCATTCTTCGAAGGTTTCAATTAACAATATTTTTTCCTTATGTAAATCGAATGAATCTTGAATTCCAGCAAAATCTAAATGTGAAATTTTTAATCCATCTGGATTGGCAACAGGCATAAAATAAATATCCAAAGAGTCTAAGTAATTTTTTAAGTTAGGATAAGTATTATCTTGATTTACAATATTTAATAATAAAATGTTTAAAAATTTCATGACAAATTTGGAACTGTAATCTTCTCTTGCATGAATATTTCCAACAAACAAAACTGATTTCTTTTTTGCTTTTGCTGCACCAATTCTAACGGTAGGAATTTCCAAACCAAATTCAGATTTTCCAACTTGAACAGGATGCACATAATTGGTAAAATTAGCATACAAATAGGTCAAATCGTCCAAAATCATATCATAAGTATACTTTGCAGTATCCTCAACAACATAATGTTTATGCGTTTCCCACGAAGCAAGCTGAGAAAAAGCTTGAAATGAACAAAAAATACAAATAAGTAATTTATTCATA
>JBIKSI010000100.1:0-13407 GCA_044348665.1 Crocinitomicaceae bacterium | reverse complement strand
CCAATTTATTCTCACAAAACTCCTCGTAAAATGTAGGGCTTACTTTTGAAAATCAAATAAAAAAACCACTAAACACTGGGTTGTAGGTTGAAAAATCCCCGATTCTAATTTTTATCGGACACTAGTGTTTTTATATTGAGAATAAATAGTTCTCTTTGGCCTATTTAATTTATTTGATATAAAGTACCATTTTCTTTTTGAATATTTTAGAAAATTGAATTTACTAAGACTATTATCAGCATGTGAAAATTCATCTGATAAGTCGATTGAAAAACTTAGTATTGCATCCTCATTTAAAATCTCTGATAATCTGCTAACTAAAATTTCTAATTCTGAATAATCAAAAAATTGAATAGTATTATTCGAAACTACAAAATCAATTTTTGGAAGAACATTTTTCATTTTGTTTAAAGGACCATATTGACCACAAATCCCCAGTTTTCTTAATTCCTCTTCAATAATTTTAGAATTCTTCAAATTTAGTACCTGAGAACATCGCTCTTTGTCAAGATTTAGGAATACCTCCTGTAAGTAACCGTTTTCATAATAATATTCAAGTGCTAAAATTGTCTTTCTCAAAGAGCTTTTTGTAAAAAGATTCTTTTGATCATAAAGAATTATGTTAGTTATTCCATTCATATATAAACACAATGGAACCAATGGATACCAACCTGATCCTATTTCTAAAACAGTAAAATTTAATTTTTTTCTATTCGAATGAAATTCTAAATTTTGAAGATGAAATTGTGTTATTTTGAATTTTTCTAAAACAAATTCATGAGGTAAAAATTTTCCTACTGTTAGGAAATGCTGTGCATAATAATTTAACTTGTACGACCAAGGCATCAAAGAAATAACCTTTTGACTTAGGGCTTTAATTTGCCATTTCATAAATTAAAATACGTATAAACACAAAAAAACCACCTGATTTCTCAAGTGGTTTTTTCTTAACTTAGTTATTTACCTCCGCCTCTAATTACTGGCTTAGTACCAGGATTAACAGGTTTCACAGGTTTTGTTTTGTCTTCTGGTTTGTCTTCAATTTTCAAACTTTTGTTTGGAGTGCTCGTTGAACACCCACTTAGATTTCTCGTATTAGCAATCCACTCACCATAGTTTGGACCATCATTGCTTTGGTTACAACCTGATTTGATGTAAACTCCTGCAATACATTTTCCTGAGTTTGCTCCGGTTCCAACTAAATTGATTGATTTACCGCTTAATCCGCTAAACATTTGTTCTTGTCCATCGTGGAATTTCAAAACAACGTTGATTAATTCTTTCGAACTTGTACACAATACTGATTTTGAATCCTCAGCAAAGGTTGCTCCGCAAAGTGGTTTACAATCCGTTGGAGTTGTGTTGGAACAACGTGATAAATTTGCTGGATTTCCAACCCATTCTCCGTATCCAGGACCATCATTACTTTGGTTACATCCAGATTTAATCCAAACGCCAGCGATACATTTTCCTGCATTTGCACCTGTTCCACTAAATGCTCCTGTTCTTCCAGTCAAATTTTCAAATTTTTGAACGGTTCCATCATGGAATTTAACAACAACATTTGATAAATCTTTTGTACTTGTTACATTCGCTGTTTTGTTATCCGTAGAGAAAGTTGCGCCAACTGTTGGTAAACAATTTTCTGGAGGAGTAATCTCTTGGATTTTTAACAAACAAGATTTAGAATCACTTCCTCCTTGGTTTTGAGCATTGATTTGTAAATTCAAGTTGTTATTACTTGCCGACATGTTTACGTTAAATTGGAAGTTTAATTTTCCATTTGCCAAAACAGGATTATAGTTAGAAACATTTACTCCATTGATTTTTATACTTACTTGGTTTAAGTCAGTAATGTTCATAATGTGCCCTTGAATAGTATTGTTCCCTACAGCTAAAATCGCTGGACAAGATTTAGGATTTGTCAACACGATAATTGGTGCTTCAATTTTCACAGGTTTTTTGTACACAATTGTTTTCGTGTCACTTGCTGAACCATATTGATTCACAGCATTCACAACAATTACGTTATTTCCTTCAACTAATGTTAAGTTGTACGATAATGAACCGTTTCCTAAATTAAAGTTTGCATTTACAACACTTCCATTTACAGTCATTGAAACTTGATTCGCTGCTGTAATAAACTGAGTTGTTGCTTGCACGTTAAACGCTCCTTGTTCAGTTTGATATGGACTAGTTGCAGGATTCGTAATTTGAACCGTTGGTGCAACTGCATTTGGATCCTTCATACGTGTAATTTTCAACTCTTTTGTTTCTTGTCCACAATTGTTGCTCGCAGTCAAAACGAAGGTATTGACACCCATTGCCAAACTAGTGTTTAACGAGAAGGTGTTTTGAACTGAATTGTAGACATAATTGATTGGTGTTCCATTTTTCGTGATTGTAAACTGAGTTGAATTAGCAATTTCTTGTAAGTTTCCAGACAAGCTGAATGCTTCAATAAAAGTAGAACCACCATTTTGAACCGATGAATTTAGAATATTAATTGATGGCTTAACACATACTTTTCGTGTCATTTTCACTTCAAAATTCGCACCTCCACAATCATTAGATGCTTGGATAGAAATTGTATTTAAACCTTCAATTAAATCTACGTTTGAAATCAACAGGTGACCTGCCAAATCAAAGGTAAATGCTTTTGCTTGACCATTTACTTTGAAAACGATATCAGCTTGATTTTTGATGTTTAATACACCTAATCTAAATTCATAGTTGCTTAATTCTACCGTTGAAACCTTATTAATTGGTTGAATCAATTGAATAATCGGTGCGCTACATGGTTCACCAGCAGGTTTGTAAACGATAACCGTCGAACCTTTTGCTTCACCACAAGCATTTTTAGCAATTACTTCAATGATATTTTGACCCAATGTGTATTTTACTTTTAAGTCAAATGTTTTATCATTCGGATTGTAAGCTCCTGTGTTTTGCAATACTCCGTTCAAAAACACTTGCACTTCATTCGCAGAACTGATATTCGTAATTTTCAATTTGATTTGCTCGTTTAAATTAGCTGTTTCAGTTCCAGAACTTGCTGGTTTCAAGAATGCCAATGTTGGTTTTTCACATGGTTTCTCTTCAATTTTGTAAGTAATATTTGTAGAAGCGCTGTGAGTTCCAACTGAACTTGTTCCTGTAACCGTGAAAATGTTTATTCCTAAACTCAATGCGGTATTGAAACTTACCTCTTTAGTAGCGATATCAAAACTATATAAATTTGGATTAATCATTTGTCCGTTTTGAGAAACACTTACTTGAGAAGCATTTTCAATATTAACGATTTTAGCTTTTACCGTATAATTCGGATTAGAAACCGTTAATCCTGCTTGATTTGGATTAATAAAAGTAACGAAAGGTGGTTTTTGTAAAACTTCTTTCTTGTAATTGATTGTTCTAGAATCTGAAGATTGACCAGCCAAATTAGAAGCTTGAATTGTAATGTTGTTTACGCCTTCATTTAGAGACATATTCAAACTCACTTTTTTCGTAGTTGAATTGTATGAGAATCCATTGAACACATTGTTATTAATTGTAACTTGAATGTTTTGTTGATTTTCAACATTTAAAACAGTCGCTTCAATTGCAGTTGTAGAACTACTTGTATTGTAAGGATTAATCAATGGAACAGTTATCATCACAACTGGAGCAAGCTGAGGCTCAGATTGTTTGTAAATAATTGTTGTTGATTTTGAATCCTGACCAGCAGAATTAGACGCAAAAATTTCAAAAATATTCGCTCCACTTGTTAAGGCAGTATTAAATTCTACAATTTGAGTGGCAGTGTTGTAGGTGAATGCATCTGTTAAAACTCCATTTATTTTTAATTGAATGTTAGATTTTCCACTTACATTTTGAACACGTGCTTTGATGAAATAACTTGGATTGAAAACTGTTAATGGATTTACAATTGGATCAATAAATGTCACCACTGGAGGCGTTACCATTTGTGGTTTTTTGTAGATGATTGTTGTTGATTTTGAATCCACACCCACAATATTTGTTCCCGTAATCACAATAACATTCGCACCTTCCAACAAGTTTTGGTTGAAGGTCAAGATTTTAGTTCCTGCGTTGTAAGTAAAACCTGTGAAATTTGTTCCATTCACATTTACATTGATGTTTGCACTTCCTTCTACATTTAATACAGTTGCAGAAATTGTCATGTTTGCAGTTTCTGTTGTATAAGGAGAATTTGAAGGATTTGTAAATGTAACCACAGGAGCCTGAGCCACTTGAGGTTTTTTGTAAATCAAAATTACTTGTTTAGTATCAGTTCCATCGTTATTTGTTCCTGTTACCACAACTGTATTTACACCTTCAACTAAATTCAAAATAGTTGAAACATTCACACTTGTTGGAGTCGCTGTACCAAAATTAATCAAATCCTTCCCATTCAAACTAACTTGAACTTGAGATACTTGAGAAACATTTAATACAGTAGCACTCAAATTAAATTGTTGGTTTTCAATAGTATAAGGTGATGAACTTGGATTTGTTATTGTTACTACTGGAGGTTTTGGAGCTGCTCTTTCGTAAATAATAATTGTTGTTGCTTGAGCTGTTCCAGCGCTATTTGAAGCAATAATTTCAAATACATTTTGACCAGGCACTAAAATTACTGAACTTTGGAAATCATCGCTAACAGCATTGTACGTGAAATTTTGATTCACATTACCGTTTTGTTTGAAAGTAATATTTTCACTTCCAGATACGTTTAATACATCCGCGTTTATCAAATAAGATTGATTACTCACAGTGTATGGACTTGTACTTGGATCAATAAAATAAACAACTGGAGCTTGCACATTTTGTGTAGGATTGTAAATAATTGTTGTTGTTTCAGAGTCACTTCCAGCATTATTTACTCCGGTTACTGTGATAATGTTTGTACCAATATTTAGGTTCAAATTAGCCATTAAATTACCAGGATTTTGAGTAAAAGTAAAATTGGAATAGTTTTGACCATTTACCGTTAAGGTAACATTACTTTGATTAGCAACATTTAATATTCCAGCATTTAGTACAAAGTTTGGACTAGAAACTGTCAATGGATTCGAAGCTGGATTGTAATAAGTTACAACAGGCAATGGCTCACGTTGTTGCGCGTAAATAATAATCGTTGTCTTTTGATCTGTTCCATAGGCATTGGATGCAATGATTTCAAATACATTTTGACCTGGTTGAAGCACAACTTGACTTTGCAATTTATCAGAAGAAGCATTGTAACTGAAATTACTTATGTATACTCCATTTTGGCGGAAATTGATATTGTCTCTTCCGTTCACATGTTTTACCAAAGCTTGAATGGTATAATCAGGAGCGCTTACAGAATTTCCAGAAACATTTGGATTTGTAAAAACTACTTCAGGTGCAACTTGAGTATCAAACTCGTTTCCATCTGTATACTCAGAATTATTGGTGTTTCGTTTTTTCAAATGAAAACGCATGTAAGCACTTGTATAGTGGAACCAATCATTTTCATAAGAACCTTCAGAATTGTTGTAACCATCAAAATAATCTTCACCTGTAAAAGTTGTTTTATGCTCTAAACCAATAGAGAAACGTGGTAATAATTGATAACCAATTCCAAAACCTAAACTTGGAGTTAATGCAATATTGATTCCATCATCGTTATTATCTAACAAAGTTTCGTAAGAATCATCTAAAACTGTGTTTAGGGTACTGATTGAGTAATCGTCCAAAACATCGTAATTGTACATAGAATTTGGAACAGAATCATTGTCATTTAAGAGATTTCCTCTTGCTCTGAAAGCTGTCAAACCAACTCCACCGAAAACATAAATGTCCCAACCTGTTCGCTCACGAAATTTATTTCCGTGTAGCACCAACTCTATGGAACCTTCGGTCGCTTTTGTGTAGTGATTTAAGACTGAAAAGCCCAAACTGTCCTTGTAATTGGTGAGTCCGCTACTTAAAGTTAAGTTGTTTTTTGTAAAACCGGTTGAATCTGTATTTTGACCATACCACTCGCCTGTCAAAAATCGCCCTCTGATGTCAAAGGAGATTAATCTGCCGTAATTGTAATTAAATGATTTTCCTAAGGTCAAACCCCAGCCCCATTCATTTTTACTTTTCACGTCTGCACTTTGCCAAGTAGAACCTGCGTTCACTGTCCAAAACCAGCGTGAATCATTATCATAATCCAGCTTTCTTCCTTGTCCGAAGGAGTAAAAAAAGCAAATTAGAAATGTAATCGAGAGTAAAATATTTTTCTTCATATTGTGTGTTTTATATAAATCAGCGATAAACGATTATTATGCCAAAAATGGTTAAAAATATTGAAATAGAGGTAATTTGGACATTAAAAAATTGTTTTTTGATTTTACTTAAATTATAAGTAACTGAAAAACAAGTACTTGTATTCAAAACTTAAAAATGTTAATCTTTCGTTAAATAATAAAATTGGGCGATGTGCAACTATAATTTATCGGCAAAAATGAGTTACTGCTACTGAACATTATATTAGTTTGTGGAAGAAAGAATATGCATAACTCTTGCATATTATTATCTTTTAAATGTGGAGGTAAAAAGCGTTTAATTGAGGTTAATAAATCACATTGAAAAAATAATAGTCTTATCACTTTTTTCAACAACTTTATTTCTCGTTTGGCTTTCAGTTGGGTGTGCGAAATGAAACGGTTCTAATGATTTTTGCCTAAATGGGTTTCGTTACAATGCCGAAATAGTTTCCTTAAGATATTTTTGTGTTGGGTATTAATTCTTCAACAAGGGATTGTACATCATGATAGCATTATTTTCGCAAACCAATTCCTCCTTCGTTTCCAAAGATTTTTCATCGTAAATTCGTTTCCAGATTTTATTGTGGCGCGTATAACCTCCCCAAAATTGATGTTCGAAGCGGTGATCTGTTTCAAAAATCTCATAATTTTCCTCTAAGTCATGTTCGCAGCGAAGTTCTCCCAACAAATATTTTTCGTCGAGCCAAATGTTGATTTGGAAACTTTGTTCTGTCTCATTTTTCAACTGCCAATCGATGTAATTGTAGGACAATGTTGCTCCGCAGGCAAAGGAAATTGTACGGTTTACGTCTGGAAAAACGTCGTAGCCATGTCGCCAACGTTCGTGAATACTTAAAGGTGAATGCAGCGCCATCCAATAAATTAGGTTTCCTAACTGACACAATCCTCCTCCGATTCCAGTACTAATTTTGCCACTTTCTAAGGTCATTCCTTCCAAAAAACCTTTTCCTTTAGTGGGTTTTCCTACAAGTTTCCAAATGGAAAAAATTTCACCTGGCCGAATGACGACACCATTAATTTTTTCTGCTGCGAGCCTCAAATTGGTGATTTTATTGTGTTGCAAATACATGTCCACATCTTTCAATTGTCGCAAAAGTATACTTTGATGCTGTATAATAAGATGCTGAAAATCAGTTTTTTTTCGAACTTTTGCAAAGTGCCTTGCATAAAAAAACCACTTGATTTTTCGTTTGCTTTGAAAGTAAAATTTTCCTAATTTTTTACGTAAACTTGACCTGTATTTTGGCTGTTGGACGTGTAAATAAGCCATTAACGAGTCATCAATTTAGCCACATATTTTCCGATGATGTCGAATTCTAAATTCACCAAATCGTTGATTTTTAATTGATGAAAATTAGTGTGTTGATAGGTGAAAGGGATGATACAAACTGAAAATTCTTTGTCTTTTGAATCAACAACGGTTAAACTTACACCATTTACAGTTACTGAACCTTTTTCTACCGTTGTGAAATCTGAATGGTAAGAAAAAGTATATTTCCAACTTCCATTTTGGTCTTCAATTGAGGTGCAAATTGCCGTGGAATCAACATGTCCCTGCACAATATGTCCATCTAACCTTCCGTTCATAAGCATACACCTTTCCAAGTTCACTTTTGTGCCAACTCCCCAAGAAGCTAGGTTTGTTTTATTTAGTGTTTCTTGAATTGCTGTTACCTTATAAATGGAATCTTTGATATCAACGACTGTCAAACAAACACCATTGTGTGCCACACTTTGATCAATTTTTAGTTCATTTGTAAATGCCGATTTTACATAAAAATGAATGTTATCTTGCTCTTTTTCAATTTGTTGTATTGTTCCTAATTGCTCAATGATTCCTGTAAACATGTTGAAGATTTTTTACAAATTTATGGAAATAAAACAACAATTAGTCTATCTAACAACTATAAACGCTACCTTTTATTAAAAACAAATTTTAGTTTCTGATTGCTGTATTTATCGAATTTACTATCAGAGGAAATCAAGGTTAATTTATCCGATATTGCATGTGAAATGATAGCGTGGTCAAAGGGGTCGTTATGACCATTTGGTACATTTAGCTTTGCTAAGCTTGAAATTTGAAGTTCTCCAAATGGTAGAATGGAAATATTGTAATCATTTCCTAAACCTGAAACTAATTCTTGTGTGGATTTATACCTTTTAGGTTTAATTTTTCCTATACGATATAGTTGTTGTAGTTCAAGAACAGAAATTGAACTAGTAAATAATTGACTAGAATAATCTCCAAAAATTGAAAGAACATTTGAAGAGATATCGTCTTTATAACCTAAAACCAAATACACAAGTATATTGGTGTCTAGTAAATAACGTCCCATTATTTTAACACAGCCTTCATGTCAACAATTGTTCCGGGATCCTTAATCGCCTTCATAAAAGCAATCCAAGTTTTACTTTGCTTTTTACCCTCCATACTTTTAATGAACTCGTCTTTAGTCATTTCCTTTGCTACTGATTTTTTTGTCTTTCTTGTTGTCATTGGTTCAGTTTTTTGAATCTAATACTACGAAGTTACGATTATTTCTAAAACTAACAAAAAAAATTGACTGAAATTAAGGGAATCTCTAAAAACTCAAATTTTCGAGGCAGACAATAAAATAAATCCTGAGTTTACATTTGTAAATGAGAACACGAAGTCTCAGCGAAGCTAAATTTAGTTTAGCAGTTGAACGAAGAAAAAGGAGTTTATAGAGGTGTCCTTAACTCAACAAACTCTTCAACAAACGTACCTCATCTTCCAAAACCTGAATCGTTTTTTCGTATTGTTGAATTAATTTTTCTGGTAGATTTATATTCTTGACATTGTTAATATCATGAGAATTGTAAAAATTAAAAACCTTTTTGTCATCAAAACCCAAGACTTCAATCGGGTCAATACCTAAAATTCTGCTAATTTCATTTAAACGATTGATTGTCAATTGTGTTTCACCAGTTTCAATTTTAGAATACGCTCTTGTTGATAAACCCAATTGATTTGCAATATGTTCTTGTGTAATGTTTTTTAACTCACGAATTTGTTTGATTTTAACTTCAGCTTGCTCTATCATAAAAGTGCATTTAAGAATTAATAGTTCAAAATTAGACAAAATAATTCATTATCAGAAATTTTGTAGAGTAATTTTTTGCGGAATTATTAACAATTTTGTAAAAATCTAATAATCCTTTTAATATCCAATGAAAACAATTTTAATTATCTTCTCTACTTTATTACTTATTTCCTGTAATTCTAACAAATTAACAGCCGAAGATATTTATTCAAAATATGAAAAAAGTGTTGTATTAATAAGGCATGACTTCTATTTTGGTATAGAATTTCCAGATGGAATGACTTTATTTTTCACAGAATTAAAAGATGGCGTCCTTGTAAATACATGTTTTGAGGTAAATGAAATTGAAGAGGTACAAAACAGTTTAACAGGTACTGGATTTTTTATTTCTAATACAGGAATTATAGCCACAAATGCTCATGTTACAAATCCTTCAGTAAGTTCAAATGAAGAATATAACATTTACAATGCACTTAAAGAATTTTTCACTGGTAATAATTATGAAATTTATTCCAATATTGTGAATTCAACTGTTGAAGGAATTGACCAATTTGATATTCAATTAGCGAGCAAGAACATTAGTCAATCAGAGTATGAAGAAGTTTCAAGACAAAGGAATGAATGGTATGACTCTTATCTTTTTTGGACAGAATTAGAAAAGACCAATTTTAATTTTAATGAAAATAATGCACCATTAAAAATTTATAGCACTAAATTGGGAATCGCGTACAATAATACGTTTGTAACTGACATTACTGACTTTGAAGATTGTATTGAGTTATCAAACGAAATGGAGGTTGAACAAGACTTGTCAATTATCCAATTGAAAAATAAAAAAACACCAGTCAATGTAAAAAGCTTTGTGGATTTGGTAGATAAAAATTCTATCGGGAATAAAGAAAGTCTTAAAATAAATTCAACCGTTTACATGATTGGTTTTAATTCAGGTCAAGAAGTTGGCAACACAACTGACGGCTTATTAAATCAATTAACTCAAGGAACAATTAGTCAGTTACCAGATAAAAATCAAGTGCTATATTCAATCCCATCATTACCTGGGTCAAGTGGTAGCCCAATTTTTGGAGAAAGTGGAGAACTTGTGGCAATTAATTATGCAGGAATAAATAACACACAAAGCTTCAATTATGGCATTTTATCAAAACACCTATTTACTTTATTTCAAAAACTAAATAATTAATAAATATGCTTTAGAATCAAGTGTATTTAAAAAATAATAAATATGGGTACAATTACCATAACAACTAAGACATATAGCTTCTCTAAACCATGGCTGTTAAAAGAGCAAGAGTTTTATGTTATGAAAAAAAGATTTAGTTCAAATCCAAATTATTCTTTGGTACCCAAAAGCGATTTTTGGAATGAATTTGCAATAGTGAAATGGAGTTTCATTGTTTTTTTATGCGGATTGCCTTTAGGAGCAATTACTGAAGTTTTATCTTTTATTTCTGGGATTGCTTTTATTGCAATAGTTTTTAGTTTACTAGGTAATTTAAATTCGATGATTAATTATTCTTCCATGATTTCAAAAAGAAAAGATTTATATCTAAAATTTGATAACTCGATAAAAAAGTCAAACAACTACGAAGAGTTTTTGATGAATTTCAAGAAAGTAAAATAAAAAAATACATCATGTCAGTAGAATCAGAAATATTTAAAGAAAAATTTGAATTTATAGCAGGTATTTCTGTTTATTTAGGTTATTTGGTGCAGTTAATAGTTTTTGTTCCCTATTTTGATTTTGCTTTTTTGATGCTTTTAGGAATATTTGCTTTTTCAATGATTTTTTTGTTCAAAGTTATGCTTTTAATTCCTATCATAATAATTCATCACATCATCTATTTATCATCAATTAGTTACATTGTTGATGATGAAAATATTTTTAGTGCAATAGCAATAAATACATTTTTCTTCCTTCCATTTTATTTTGTTTTCCTTTATTTTTTATTAAACTTCTTCATAAACATGGATGCAATTTTAGAAAAAATACTTACAAGAAAACCATGAGCCACTTTGCTGTTCTTATGTAATGTTTTTTAGTTTACGAATTTGTTTGATTTTAGATTCAGCCTGAACAGAAATAAAAAGTACGTTTAAGATTTAATAGTTCAGAATTGGACAAAATAATTCATTATCAGAAGCTTTATGTAGGGTTTTTTTGAGGAATTATTGACATTTTTGCCAAAACAAATTATCATGAAAAAAATAATTCTTTTACTATTCATTCTTACATTGACAAAACTTTCTTTTTCGCAGGTTGAGAAATATAGGTCAATTAGATTTTCGATGATTGATTTCACCAAAGAGAATAGTGTTTGGTCAGAATGGTTGGATGATTTTACATTAATTACGTTTGATCTTGAAAAGGAAAGATTCGTAATCTATAATGATGAGAAAGAGATCTATGATGTTGTGCGCCTTGAAAAGGAAACGAAGGACAAGGGTATGACGACCATGGAATATTTGTGTGTTGATGAGCAAGGTCTTGAATGTTACATTAATTTAATTATCAAAGATAGTGAAAGTGAATTTGAAATCGAAGTAATTTATGCTAATGTAGGCATGACATATAGATGCAATCTTGTAGAATAAGAAAAAGTGAAAAATTGAATTGCATTGATGGAAAAGGAGACAAATGCCTTATTTCTATTTCAAAATATTTTGACCCAGTAGATACTGGAAAAATAACCATAATGTATCCAAAAATTTCTTTACTTTATATGATATATTGGATTTAATAATATTCGAAAACAAATTTCAAAGCTTAAAATATGAAAAATATGAAAAATATGAAAATAATTAATAAAATAATTTTTAGCTCATTTACTTTGATCTTTATTTTAGTCTTTGGATTTGTGAGATGCACATCAAATTCTTTTTCAGAAGATGATGCAAAAAAAACGATCATGAATTTTTATGATGAAATCAAAAGGAATAATTGTACTTTTTCTAATTTATATCCTGATTTTCGGAAAATTAATAATATTTTAATTATTTCAAATAACTATAGCATTAAGGAAGTATTTAAAAAAGAAGATGGTGAATTTGAAGTTTTGACCGATTATTTTATTGAAGACGATGTAGTTAAACCAATATCATTTGTTCTAGAGCCAAAAGATGGGAAATTAATAATAAAATCATCAAAAGGTTTATCCTATCATTATTATGATAATACATTTGACTACGGTGTAAAAATGAATTATTTTATAGGTAATGAAACTGATGTTGAGCTAAACACTATTAATGAAAGGTTGAAAATAAAAAGTACACTTAATTCTGAAATCAAAAAAGTAAGAATGAGTATTGCAATGTATGTCTTTGCCGAAGTAAATATTGAACAAGGTTTTTCAGGAATTTACAGAGGTGCAGCCACCATCAAAAATTTATCTAAATATGATTTACAAGCTGATGATTTTACATGTTTAGTCAAATATTTTGATGAAAGTGAAAATTTAGTAAACAGCAATAAAATATTTATGTTTTCAGGCTTAAAATCTGGCGCGACTCATTCCGAAACCATTTTTCCAACAGGTAATTTTTCACAATACTCTATAGAATTTACGTTGAATGATGATGAAAATGTAAATTATAGAATTGGTAAACATGTAGTTGATCAACTTTAAGAAATATTTTAGGTTCTTATCATAACTTATGATGAAATGATAAAAACACTACCTTCTGTAACCCTTTTTTTAATGCAGCTAACTGCTTTTACTGGCTTATCGCAGGAGGGAAGAGTGGATATATCTGATTATATGGAGCCGGGCGACGAACCTTAATATATTGATACAATTTTTGGATTATTCGTTTTAATTGGAATTTTTTGGTTAGCAAATAAAATTTATTTATTATTCAGAAAAAAAGGAGATTAATTCAACCGCTTAGCTGAAAACCCTCTAAAATTATTTTTTAGATTAAAACAATTCAAAAACTAGTTATGGTCTGCTGAAAAACACCCTGCTAAGGTAGATATGCACCTCATCAGCAACTACGAAGTGAATCCTGCTCCAAAACAAACGAAC
>JBIKSI010000225.1:0-3256 GCA_044348665.1 Crocinitomicaceae bacterium | reverse complement strand
CAAAACCTATATTTTGTTCCTTTTTCATATTCAAAAGTATGAAAAAATATTGAAAATAAGAAGTTTTTCAGACTTAAGTTATTTACAATCAAGTTGTTAATAACTAATTTGCCTTGCAACGGTCTTACTATATTCTTTTGATTCTAACACTTGTTGCTCCATTAAACTATCTAAATAATGACCAAAACCACCATAAATAAAGCCATATAAATTTACCCTCTGGCTATCTTTTAGATCTATCAAATCCTCCAAAAAATTAGTAAAAAGATTAATTTCCTGCATTTTACCAGAATAATAACTCTTTTTAGAGGAAATAATTAACTTATCTAGATCATTTTTCATTATTTGATACGTGAAATTAGAATCTTCATTCAAAACATAGAATTTATGCGCTAAAGAATCGTAGATATTTTGCTGACTAAATGAGGATTTAGCAGAAAATAGTGATAAAAGCAAAAAATATTTTAACATCAAGTTTCACTTTTTACATCCTTAAGGTTTCTCCAAAATAGATTCTCCTTTTTCCTTTAACAATTTTTCTGCTTCAGCAAGTGTGATTCGCTCACCTTGGTAGTAAGCAGTTATAAAAGCATCTTGTATACCACTTGCAATTACTTGATTCTTGGTGTCTTTACATGCTGCCACAGATGGAAAAATCCCTGTAGAATAACGTATCATCCCGTCAGGTAACAATTTAGAAACCACATTTTCTGTAAATTTCAATTGTTTTTCAGTAGCTGGCCTTTTGTATGCACCAATTTGCACTGTAAAGAAAAGTCCTAATTTCGTTTCAACCGCAATTGCTTTTACTGCGCCTGGACCAGCATTGTAATCGGAAACAGCATTTTTCTTTTCAGCAGTTGAATTATTTACTTTCACTTCTTTTTCCTTCTTAATGACAGGATTTTTATCCGTTGTAAGTGTTTTTTCTTTATTCGTGTTAGAAACTACTGAATTTGAATTGGAAAACTCATCTGTACCGTTGGGCACACACGTTCCATTCGCCTCTAATTTACGTGCCTGGGACAAAGTAATTCTTTTTCCATCGCAATATGCAACAATAAATGCATCCTTGTACCCCAAACTTCTAATCGCTTTTTTAGCCTCAGACGCACTCAAAATACCATTAAAGTATCCTGTGATATAGCGCGTTATTCCCTTTTTAATTAATTCACCTGTCACAGGTTTGAACTCTGTGTATAAATTTGCTTTTACAGGTTTTCTAAATGCACCCACTTGAACACGATAAACCAATCCAGAAGGCATTTCAGCATCCAAAATAACACGTTCACTCAGACTTTCTGTTTGAGGAACCACTAAAATCTCAAAAGGAACCAAAGTTGGGTTATTTTTTGCGATAATTCCAGAATTACTAGGATTATTAGTTGTTTTAGAAGCTGCGTAATTAGATTCAACACCTTCAGAAAACAATTTTTCAAGTTTGGCAATTTCTTCCTGACCTGAACTTAATTTCTGATAAGCCAATGCTGCTTCTTGATGTTTTTGAGAAAGCTCATTGTATTGTTTTGTTTTTTGAGTCAATTCTGCAAAAGCACTTCCAACTTTTTGCTGACTTTCTGCACTTGGATTTTTCGTCATTGCAGCCACAGCAGCAGAATATGCCGTTTTTGAATTTTCTAATTCCTTGAATAAATCAGATTTCTTAATCGCTAAATCTTTTTGTGCCTCATAAGCATCTTTTAAAGTAGCATAATTTTCAATTTTACTTAAATTAACTTTTTCTACCTCAGAATAGGTCGCAGACCCTTCTTTTGTCGCTGTGAGCAATGCATTTTCTAAATCGCTTCTTGATTTTAGTTCTAAATCAATGGCTGAAAGTTGCTTTTTAAGAATTGCCAATTGTTTTTCTTTATTATCGATTTTTTTGATGATCACAACTTTCTTGTCCTTATCTTTTTCAAGTTTTTGAGCTTGTTTTAAGGACTCAAGTTCTTGCTTCATTTCATCAATTTCAGCAGTAACTGAGAATTTCCTTTTCTGCAAACCAGTCTTGCTTTCTAAACTTAACTGGCTTGCTTTTGAATCAATTTCTTGAAGTTTTGGTAAATCAGAAGAAAGTTGATTTGAATAGATTAAAGTTTCAAAACTCTTGGAATTTTCATGCTGTAAAGTACTAATCTCAGCAATTAATTCTGCTTTTTTACTTTCCTTTTTAGTTTTAGCCAATTCCTTCTGCAAATCATTGATTTTTTGTTCATTTTGAACGATCAAAGCATATGAAAGTGAATCCTTTATCGCATTATTTGTATCAAAAACTTGAGCTGATTTGGATAATTTGACACCATTTTTTTCTAAAACTGCCAATTGAGTTTCTGCTACTTTATCCTTTAAAACAATTTGTTCCTCTTGATTTTTTGCAAGTTCTGCAGTCAATTTTGCTTTTTCTGTTTTCGATAAAGATTCATTAGCTAATTGAGTTTCCAATTCCTTCTCTTTCGATTCTAAATTTGAAATTGCAATTTGGTTTGCGCTTTTACTCGAATTAACAGGAGTATTATCGAGATTATTTGAAGCGTTTGATTTTACCTCTTTCGAATCAACTGCATTATTTTTTGCTACTAAATCAGGATTTTTTATTGTTTCAGTTCGATTTTTTGACTCAGCAATCAGTTCTATCAAAACTTCATTTTCGGCAAGCAATTTGAAATCTTCTTTCAGAGCAATCTTTTTCTCGTTTGCAAGTGATTTTTGAGTCAAACTAGTTTGAAGTTTTTCTTCCAAGGCAAGTAATTGTACTTTTTTATCCTCAGGACTTAAACTTGTATTACTCTCAATTGATTTTTGCTCTTTGATAAAGTTCTTATCGCTTGTTGTCATTAAATTTTCCTTATTTATGCCTTTTTTGATTTCACTAATAACAAGTTGTTTGGATTCATTTTCTCTATTCTCACTAGTTGCTTTTAAAGCAATCAAATTCTCTTTTTTATTAAGGAAACTTGTATCACTTGGATTTTTAGCTAATTGTTTTTCTAATTCTTTTACTTTCGTATTTATAGAATTTTGTAATTTATTTTCCTCTAAAATCAGTTTTTCTTGCTTCTCTTTCGGACTTGTAGAAGGATTGTTTTTTATTCCCTCCGTATTCTTTTCATAGGTCGGATTTACTGCCTTGATCTCTGCAATTTCCTCAGCAGATATTTGTGTTGGTTTAATTTCGCTTGTCGATTTCTCATTCGTTTTGTTTTCGTTTGATTTGTTATCAACCGTCATACCCAAACGTTTCAACTCGTCTTCT
>JBIKSI010000010.1:0-37751 GCA_044348665.1 Crocinitomicaceae bacterium | reverse complement strand
TTTTCCTTCTGAGTTTTAATCTCAGCAGAATTAGTTTCATTTGTTTTATTCTCGTTCGTTTTGTTTTCGTTTGATTTGTTATCAACCGTCATACCCAAACGTTTCAATTCATCCTCTTTTTCCTTCTGAGTTTTAATCTCAGCAGAATTAGTTTCATTTGTTTTATTCTCGTTCGTTTTGTTTTCGTTTGATTTGTTATCAACCGTCATACCCAAACGTTTCAATTCATCCTCTTTTTCCTTCTTAGTTTTTACATCAGCAGTATTCGTTTCATTGGTTTTATTCTCGTTCGTTTTGTTTTCGTTTGATTTGTTATCAACCGTCATACCCAAACGTTTCAATTCATCCTCTTTTTCCTTCTGAGTTTTTACATCAGCAGTATTCGTTTCATTGGTTTTATTCTCGTTCGTTTTGTTTTCGTTTGATTTGTTATCAACCGTCATACCCAAACGTTTCAATTCATCCTCTTTTTCTTTCTGCGTTTTCGCATCAGCAGTATTCGATTCATTGGTTTTCACCTCAGAATCCGTTGTATTATTCCCGTTTGTTTTTGAATCAACAGTCTTAGAATCAGCTACTTTATTATCACCTGTCTTATTATCACTTGTCGACGAATTTTGATTTTTAATAACGTAGTCATCTGGTGTTTTTGTTTCGGAAATATTGAAGGAAGCCATTCCCATCGTGCGTTTTTCGATACGTTTGTCCGTTTCAGCCAACAATTCATCAACTAATTTTAACTCATGTAGCAAATCTTCATCTTGTGGTGTTTTCAATAATTTATCCTTAATTTTATTTTTTTCCAAGCTTAAAAGTCGAATAAATTCTTGGTCTTCTCTTTGTGCCTGATCCAGTTTTTGATTTTCAGTAAGTTCATTATTATCTTCCACAATCGTGATTTGTGCGAAATGATTTGGTTTCACACGGTTAGCCAATTGCTTATCAGATAACATTTTTTTCTGGTTTGTTTCTGGGAATTTACTTTCTAAATCGGATTGAATTGCGGCAATATTGTTGTTAATGTTATCATTAAATGACTTTAATTCTGTCATTTTTGTTTTCAAAGCAACATCATTAGGAGCTAAGGATAGTGCCTCTTCGGTTTTTGCTATTTCTTTGGAAATTAAAAATTTTAGGGATTTTTCCTCTCTTTGAGCATATTTTAATTTTTGCTCTTCACTTAAGTCCTTATCATTCTTAATGGATTCAAGTGTTTTAAAAAAATCGGGTGATACAGTATTTGCTATTTCTTTATGTTTTGGAGAATATTCTTTTCGCGACATTTTCACATCCGAACCCGCACTTGATTTTCGTTCAAAAGTCAAAGTTGCCATATCTAGACCAACACCTTTAGCTTGTTCTTCGACATATTTTTTTAATGTCGTAGTATTTTGATTTGAACTTGCAGTTAATTTTTCCTTCGCTTGATCAAGTGATATATTTGAAAGCGGAATTTTGGAATTCTGCACATCTTGAATATAAGCTAATTTCTCTTCTTTGGCAGCAAGTTCTTCTCTTTTTTTGCTTAACTTAGTTTCAATTCCTGCTAATTCTTCATCAGCATATGTAATCTCATTCTGCTTGTCATCAATTTTTTCCTGAATGGCAGGTTTATCTTTTGATTTTGCTTCACTTAGCTTAATGTCTAAATCAATCAATTCATTTTTTGAACGGACTTTCATGTCCAAAAATTCCTTTTGTCCAGCCGCAATTTTCTTTAAATCTTCTTTCTTTTCAAGAACTTCCTTCAAAATTCCTTCAGAAGCTAAATCAGATTTATCCTTCTGCAAATCAAGAATTGCCTTAGAATTATCGCTGATTAATTGAGATGCAAGAATCAAATCATTTTTATCAAATGCTTCATTGATTTGATTGGCTAATGTGCGTGCTTTTTTTGCTTCAATTTCACTAGAGGCTATTACTTTAGTCAACGAATCCGCAAAGGGAATCAAACTTTTACTTTCGGCTTCCAAACGATTTAATTCATTTACAATCGAGCCAGCTTTACTAATTAATTCCTTTTTGTCAGACCCACTCGCTTTGTCACCTTCAGCAGAAGTCTTTTTCAATTCATTTTGCAATGCTGCTATTTCTGTCACATTTGAAATAACTTTGTCAATTGCTTTTTGTTTAAATTCTTGTAAATTTTTGCTTTGATTTTCCTGTAAAACAGCCAATTGATTGATGTTTTCTTTCACTTCACGATCAGAAAGTTTATCGTATCCAATTTTCGCATAAACATCTTTATTATTCGTTTTTTCATCCAAAGCTTTAAGGTCAAATTGACTCGCATTTGGATTTAATTCTGAGCGAATTCTTGCAATTTCAACCATGGTTGCCAAAGGATCTTCGACCGTTTCATCAAATAAATTAACAACTCGAACGGATTCTGTACCGTCCACCATTTCATGAACAATTTTTTGTTTCAATGGCTTAAAATCTTCTTGAAAAGGAACATTTAATGTTGATTTAAAAATCGTCGCAACACCATCCACTTTTATTTGATACTCATATTTCCCTCCTTTTGGAAAAGTAAGTAAAACATTTCCTTTTTCTGTGGAATTAAATGTTCCAACCTTTGAATTATTTGCAAAGTCAAACACATCAACTGTAACCTTTTTATTGGCAGCGTTAATAGTTGAATTAAAAGCAGCTTTTATAACCGCAATCTGAATCGGTACTTGATCAACTCGAACCTTATAAACATGTATTTTTCCGTCTAAACTTTGTCTTCCTGAAGCGAAGTAGGCATTTTTATCGAGGGAATCAACGACGTAAAACAAATCGTCATCCGGCGAAGAAATTGCGAAATCTAAATTTTCAGCCTTTTCAAAAGTATTCGTTTCTTTGTTGAATTTGGAGCGAAAAACATCGAATCCACCCATTGAATTGTGACCTTTTGAGCAAAAATACAAATCTCTTCCATTTGGATGCATGTATGGGAAATCTTCATCAAATTTTGTATTAACATCACCAGTCAATGTCTGAGGCAGCGACCAAGATCCATCAGGAAGTCGTTTTCGAATGTAAATATCTTTCCCTTTACTTTCATCATCCCCGTAACTGGAATAATAAATGGTGGTTGGATTCGCAGGAAAATGAATAATTGGAGTATGATTCTTTTTCTTATCAATTTTTGATTGAAATTGTGCATTTACAATGATATCACCACCAATATTCTTCAAATCGTATATATCAAAAAACCGAGTAGCTTCAATTTCAACTTTCTCTAAAACAACCATTTCATTCAGGGAAGAAAGTAATCGTTTTCCATTTTCAGACATCTCAATTTGCCTATTGACATCCAATGAAAAGTTAATCTTATTTCCTACTTTGGTTTTGTATAAATTGTAGTATTGAATCGCTTCTCCAAATTCAAAATTTAGATGGTATGCTTTTCCTAGGTAAAAATAAACTTCTGGGTCAACTGTTGCTTCTTTCGACGCAAAAATCAAATGTTTGATTGCATCCTGCTTTTTTCGTGAATTGTAAATGAGGCAAACTCCATAACGGTAATTATAAAGTGCGTCCGTTTTATTAAAAGCCAAAAGTTGGGAATACAATTTACTCGCTTCCACATAATTTTCATTTCGGTAAGATTTTTCGGCTTTAATTTTTAAGTCAGCTTCGGATTCTTGAGCAAATGAAATAGCAGAGCAAAGCACAAAACACTTCACAATCAAAATATGCTTAAAAACCTTAATAAACCTCATAAAGTACTAATTAACTTAATCCTTTTCAGACTTCATAACATTTTGTCTTGTAAGCTTATACGACTATTTCTTAAAAAGGTTCATTTTATTTTCAACGCCATTAATTATTCGAATAATATTTTTTTTGTGGGTTGCAATGACAGTAATCCCAATCACTATTGAAAATACAATTTGATAGATTGATTCTTCTTTAAAAATAAAAATCACACTTATCGGAAAAAACAGAGCTGCGCTCATCGCTCCCAATGAAACAAATTGAGAAGAAATAAATACAACAAGAAAAATTGCCAAACACAATCCTGCTGCTGGCGGGTGAATTGCGACAATTATTCCGAGTGAAGTTGCTACTCCTTTCCCTCCTTTAAATTGAGCAAAAATAGGAAACAAATGTCCTAAAAACACAGCCACTCCTGCCAATAACTGCATTTGTATCAAGGAATTTGATTGGTCTTCCTTCAAAAAAAATACAGGTAAAATTACTGCAATAAAACCTTTTAAAACATCCATTAACAGTACGATGATCCCTGCTTTTTTTCCTAAAACACGAAAAGTATTTGTTGCACCCGCATTTTTACTTCCATGTTCTCGCACATCAATATTGTGAAAGGATTTACCAATCCAAACCGCCGAAGGAATGGAACCAAGCAAATAAGCAATAACACTAAATAAGATAAAATAAAAAATCATTCTGTGGCAAATAATTTCAGAAATTTACTTAAATAAATTCTATTAGTTGTCATTTCGTAAGAGAAATTTTTAGATTTTCTTTTATCAGGCTTCAATTCCGTGATAGCAGCGTCCAATTCAGCATCGCCAGAACAAATCAATAATGTTCCATCTTTTTTCTCCATTTGGTAATTCAAGAAATATTCTGAACCAGCTGGGTTGGTAACCAATAAATTAAATTTATCACCGCCAGCACCTGAATAAATTTGCTGGAAAAATGCTTTTACAGGAAAATATTTCATGACTGGTTTATCAAAAACACTAACAACCACAGCAGATTCAATATCAGTGTATAATCCTTTTTCTTCAAATTTAGGATTATTAAAAGATGACAACTTTAAACCAGTAATAACAATTGAAGCTTTCATGGCATCAGGGATTTTTTTGTAAGATCCATCCACCGTGTAATCCGCCTTAACCTTATCCGCCGTTTTCCTATCTGTCCATTCAACTAAGGCTTTTTCAAAAGTTGTTGATGCGAAATCCATTGGTTTTAAATCTGGTGTTTTAAGTAACTTCTCAGCAATTCCTTCAAAGGATTTTTCCTCCAAAGGTAAACTGTATTTCACCGTTAAGTTCATATTCGTTTGACCACTTTCTTGGTAGTAATTCACTGTTCCAACAGTTTCAACATTCACAGAACCATAGTCCATTCCAAGGCTTATTACTCCGTCTCCATTTAGGGAACAGTTTCCAGCTTGAAGAGCAAGGTAATTTCCTTTTTCTCCACGGTTAATCAATTTTTCTTTAGATCCAATTTGAAATTCATTCGTAAAAGCACTATATTGTAAATAACCATTTGAAGTAAAAACAACTTGGTCACCTTTGTCCTGAATTTCTGACAAGAAAGTTGGATAAAGCGTAATTTCTTCCACTTTTTTAGAATCTCTCCAAACAATTCCAGCTGTAAGAGACAAACTATCTAAACTTTTCATATCATTTGAAACAGGAATTTGAATGTTTTTCGGGTCAATTTCCGATGTAAATGCCATCCAGCTGCGTTTGAATTTACTACAATCATGAATAATTCTTGTAGCACCTGAGAATTTTATCAAAGGAATAGTGGAGCTAATATTCACATCCCCATAATATTCAAATTGTTTACTGAGTTTAAAATTATCTTTGCTTCCAATTTTACCCTCGGCTACGGTCTGAAAAGTTGAATCGACTTTTATGCTTTTCATTTTAATGATTGTGCATGTACTATCTGCATCGTAATAAGGATAATCGCCTTCTGCTTCAAATTTTCTTCTGGCTTTAATCTCTACGATACAATTAACAAATTTGTGGTATTTCGTGACACTATTGGCAATAATATTTGTATTTTCCAATGGGTCAATTCTAGCTTTTTTACGAACTGTTACCAAGCCAGAATCAGGATAAATTCGTGCATCAGCTATATCTAAATAATCTACTTTTTTACAATAAATCGTTTTTTCACGCATGCTATATTTTGCTTCACGTGAACGGAAACTTAAAGAATCTTGTTCTGGATGCAAAGAGAAGAAATTCGCTCCAACTAAATCCAAATCTGTTTTAAAATTCAAATCTTTTTCTTTCGATGTCGATAACTCAATCGCTTCTTCATCCATGAACCATGTGAAGAAGTCCATTTTACATAAATATTGATTTACTGGGAATTCAATTCTTGATGTTCCAGAATTTGACTTAAACTCCCCTTTTCTTGTTTTAAAGGAAACATGAGCATTTAAGTTCTCTGTTTTTAGTGAAAGTGGATCTTCATCATCGACTTTAAAATTATTCTTTAAGTTGAAATTGGCAGTATCTGAATCAATGTCCCAACGTTTAAACTTTAATCTTTTCGCACCTAAATTTGCATCTTTAAAAGTGGTAACTCCTGTACCTGTGCATCCTTCTGGAGTAATAAAAACACTTCCTTTTAAACGACATTCTTTGTTAAACATATTCAACTCTTGATTTGGAGTTGAGGCTGCCTTCATGATTTTGTTTTTTGGAATATAAGTTATATAGGCATCAGGAGATTGAATATCTGGATATTGAATTCCAATTTCTGCAGGTTTGTTATCGAAGGTACCATATCCAACAGTTGAATCTGGTAAGAAAGTATAAGCCTTAGAGATTGAGGTCGCATTAATGAAATTAATAGTTCCAGCACCTTGTAGCCCTTTTCCAGAAAGAATTATTTTATTGTCGTATTTCGCTTCTTTGGAATAAAAATCATAACCTCCTTCCTTCGCTTTGGTGGAAAAACCAAAAGAATAATCAGGCATAATTTTCAAATCTTCTCTAAATTTAGGGAAAATTCCAGCGGATGTTAATTCTCCTTTAAAACGTTGATGTGTTTCTTTAAAATTATCCAAGCTATCCATCTCAAAAGGATCCATTGTGTAGTAAAAACGAGTGCTATCGTAGGCTCCTTTGAAAACAGATGGATGATTGTAGTAAACAAAAGATGGTTTTGAAACGATTAATTTTGGGAAATCAGTAATAGTTCTATTTAATCCAGCACGATTCGTTGGAGCATCAATCAATAACTCTCCAGTAATATTGCTTATTTCATTCACCATTGTAATTAACTGTTTTCCATCCGCTTCATTCATTGGTTTCAAACGAAATAATGCTTTTTCCGTTTTGAATAAATTAATTTTATTGGTATTGTAAACATAATTTGATTCCAATGCGTTTATTTCCATTTTCCCAGAAACGATCCAACCGTTAAAAATGAAATCTCTATTTTGTTTGATGACAACATTATTTCGTTCCGGGAAAACAACAACATTTTGTGCATCAGAAATTTTCACTTGATCCACAGCGTCTAAATTAATTTCCAAAGTACCCAAATTAAGTGTTCCAAATTTTTTCAAACCACTTCTAATTTTGTTTATCTTATCATATTCTTCCGACATTTTCTGCAAATATGCTTCTTTTTTTATTTGCTCGTCGCTGTATCCAGATAATTTTTTCGGACGCATATCAGACAAGAAAAGTAAATTATCGTAATCCATTTTCCCAGCTTTTGATTTCACAAAATTGGTCAATTTAGGATTCACAGTAATCATTTTTGCTTCCACGTCGTAATTGATAAAACCTAAGGCTGCTAAATCAAGTAAAGTTGATTTACACTGCTCTAAAGTTTTACTTAATGCACTCGCAATTTTCCCTTCATTGACATAGTATTCATCGTATTTAAAGCAATAATCACTAATTTTCACTAAAGGATGAACTGGGTCAATTCCTTGCAATTGGTCGTACAATTTTGAATCAAAATAATTTTTAGATTCCAATCGTGCATAACGTTGATCTTGACTCGAACCAAAATTATAAGTTAATAAAACTTCTTGCGAATCAAATGTCCACTCTAATTTTGGAACATACATATCCACTTGATGTAAGGTATTTGAGAATGGTGATTGTGAAATTCCTGAAGTTCCACGCACAAACTCAAGTACATTTTTTTCTAAATCATAGGTAAAATCTAAACCAGGGTGGAAAATTGAATCTTTCAAGGCAATATACATGCTTATTTTCCCTAATGGACAATTGATCTTTTTGTTATTAACGATAACTAACTGTGATTCAATGGCTACGAAAGGTTTGTTATTTCTTGAAATTTTCAAATAACAAGGCGCTTGCGAATTACCAATTCCGACAAAGTCCTTTCCTTGTAAAGAAAAACTTCCTTCGTAATTTACATTTGGTTTAATTTCATTTATTTTTAATCTTTTCTCAAAAGACAAAAATTGTGGGTAGTTTTTATCTTCTTCTCGGTTGATTTTAAATGCACGATCACTTAATTTTCCTAAAATTGGCTTGGTGAAAAATGGAGTTGTTAGACTAACGGTATCACACAAAAAATTGGAAGTTTTTAGGGATAAATTGTACATTTTTAGCTCCGCAATTGTTTCTGTTTTTGCTAAACCAACTTTTTCCCAAGAAATAGTTCCTCCTTTTCCATCCCATTTTTTCAAAATTGGGTCATAAGTACCGAATGCATCATAAACAACAATACTATCAACGTATTTAATTTTGTCGTTTTTGGAATTATTTTCCACTAGACAGACCAATCTTCCGCCCTCAAATTTGATATACGGTTTATCTGAGAATTCAAAAACATAAGTTCCGCCTCTATACATCCAAAAGAAATTGGCATTATCTGCAATCACTTTTTTGGAGAAAAAATTAGCCGAAAGCTCAATAAAATCCTCAAATTTATTAACGTTTCTATTGTCCAATAATTTATCAATCGAACTATGCCATGCAACATAACTTGAATTTGGTTGCTTATTTTTCACGAATGAGTGAACGGAATAAACGTAATTATAAATGGCCGGATAAAACTTTAACTTCTTTGTTTCCATTAAGTTACATGTCTCAACCATTTTTTTAAAATAGTCATCAGAAATTTCCTTGGTTTCTACAAGTACTGGTTCTAATTCATCTTTGATAAAATCTTTTTGTTCCCTTTGAATAAAAGGCGCAACCACTTTTTCAAAATGTTTTAAGAATTTTTCACGTTCATTTGGAAAATTTTGAGCATTTAATTTGTTAAAAATCAACATCAAAAATGCAAAAGCAAGGGATATTTTTTTCATAAATTTCACTAATTAATTTTTACCAAAGCAAATTTGAGCCCAAGTTTCTTTTGTATTCGTTTTCACATGTTTTACTCCTAGATTTTCAACAAAATCAATCATTTCTTGCGCATCAGAATCAAAAAACCCACTGATAAACAATTTTCCATCTTTATTGAGTGCATCCACGTAATGATTCATGTGTTTTTTGAGCACATTTTTATTGATATTTGCTAAAATGAAATCAAATTTTTCTCCTTCAATTAAATCAACATCACCGTGTAAAGATTTGATTTGGTGACAATTATTACGTTGAGCGTTTTCGATTGTATTTTCAACGGACCAATCCTCAATATCAATAGCAAGAATGGAAGAAGAACCCAATTTTTCCGCCAAAATAGCTAAAACACCAGTTCCAGTTCCCATATCTAGCACTTTTTTCCCCTCCAAATTTTCAGCTAACATAGCCTGCGACATCAACCAAGTTGTTTGATGATGTCCTGTACCAAAAGACATTTGAGGCTGAATTTCAATGATCAAGCCATTAAAAGCACTTTTATCATGAAAAGGAGCAAAAATTGCCAATTTATCTTCTACAAATACAGGCTTAAAATCTGCTTCCCAATTAGCATTCCAATTTTGAAAGGCAATAATTTCTTTATTTAATTCGAATTGGAAATCATCTTCACCACCCAAGATGGTTTCAGAAATAATATCTTCTTCATTGATTTTATTTTCAGGTCCGTAAGCTTTTATTCCGCTTTCGGTTTCTTCAAAGGCATCAAAACCAATTTCTGCTAATTCAGCAGTTAAAATTTCGCTCCAAGGGTTTCTTGGTTGCAGATCAACCGTAATTAGCAAAGTATTGTTCATCTCTATATTTTTTAAAAAAAGTTATTCAAACTATTGAGCTAGAATGATTTGCGTGAAATCATCAGCGTTTAAAGAAGCTCCACCAATTAGACCTCCATCAATGTTCTCACATGCGAATAACTCAGAAGCATTAGAAGGGTTACAACTTCCGCCGTATAAAATTGAAATATTTTCTGCCGCTTCTTTTCCATACTTGTGTTCAACCGACATTCTGATGAAGCGATGCATTTCTTCAGCTTGCTGCGTGGTAGCTGTTTTTCCTGTACCAATCGCCCAAACTGGTTCATAAGCAATGATAATATTTTTCATTTGTGCAGCCGTTAAATGAAATAAATTTGATTCCATTTGTTGTAAAACATACGACAAATGTTTTTCATTTTCTCGCACTTCAAGAGGTTCACCGCAACAAAAAATTGTCAATAAGTTATTATTTACAGCAACATCTATTTTTAATTTAATGGTTTCATCACTTTCATTAAACAAAAATCTTCTTTCCGAGTGACCAACCAAAACGCACTCAATTTCAAGATCCAATAAATGGTTAATTGAAACTTTTCCTGTGTATGCTCCTTGCGCTGCTGGGTGAAAATTTTGCGCACCTACTTTAATGTGGTGTTGACGTTGTTTCAAAGCATCCAAAAAAACATAAGGCGAAAAAACGATCACCTCTTGATTTCTTTTTAACTCAATTTCTTCCAATTTATCATAAATGTGTAGGGCTTCCTTTTTCGTTAAATTCATTTTCCAATTGGCAGCAACAATCTTTTTTCTCATGGTATTTTTTATTGAATTATTTGTATAAAACGTGTTTTTTCAACCAATCAAAAGTTGGTAAGGAACGGAATGGATATTTCCCTTTCACCACTCCTTTTTGAACAATCATCAAGGACGGATTTGAACGTGCAATTGCTTTTAATTCCGTCTCATCGTTCGTGAAAGCAGGAATATCAAAATTATTTTTATCTCTCCAAGCGTTTATTTCCTCTCTATTTGATGAACAGATTAACACCATTGGAATTTTATTTTTCTGAGCCTCTTTAAAGATTGTTTTGTATTCATTTAATTTTTCAAAATTAGCCTCTTTCAAGTTTTTTGAAAATAAAATGATAATTTCATCAGATTCAACAATGAAATTGCGAATATTAAGCTCAGCCATATCCGGATTATTCATTTTTATTTCTTTGATGAATGGGAAATAAGTTGTATCGTAATCACTTAAATTATATTCGTTTTTCGCCACTTGAATTTCAACATTTACGGCTTTATCCATCAATAATACTCCATCAATTTGAGCTTTATCAATTAACGATTTTATGTAAGGCATTTTTAATTCTGCAGCAGTGACATCGCCAATTTGCACCAATGGATTAAATTGACCTGTTATAGAAGGTAATTTTGTAGGAATTATTTCTTTGGTATCTGTCGAAACGTATTTGTAATTCTTATCTTCCCAAATCTTACGAACCGTATCTGTATATTGTACTTGCGTGAAAAATTCATTTTTGCCAGTTTTCAAATTTTTCAGTACAAAACCAGACTCATATTTACCTTCTTTACCATCGTTCATTTTCTGTTTCAAATTTGAACCTACAGCATAAGGTCGGTAATCTTTTAATGGTTCAAACATCAAGACATAGGTGGTAAAAAATAGACAAATGACTGTGACAAACAAGGCACTTCCGTAATAATTACCAAAGATTTTCCCTCCTGAGCGCAACACCCAAAGTGCTCCCAAAATAGAAATCAAACCGAAAAATAATGGAAAATACCATCCAAAAATAAATGAAAAGAAGGTCACAATTACGAGTGAAATTGGAACAACATAAAAATTATCTTTACGCGTGTTTGGTTGAATTTTTCGTTGTGCAACAAATATCCAGATTGAAAGGTAAACCAAAATAATATCTTTCCACAAAGATTCTTTTGGAGTCAAAGATCTACCAACAGAACCTTTCATTGCATCTCCAAAACAACCGCAATCAGAAACACACTGTGGCTGCTTCATTTCTTCAACAACTACCTCTGTTGAACTTTTTGTAATAATTTTTATTTCTGCATTTGCCTTGGCTTCATCAATCTTTATTTGCGCTAATGGATCAGACATTGCATAAGTATCTCGGTCAACAAACTTGATATCTGGATCACAATTTGCTGTGTGCCATGTTAAAAAAGTGAAAAACAACATCATTAAAATCAAGAGCCAAGATACCAATTTAATTTTACCACCAATTAAAACCAAAACCCCTAATACAATCTCGGCAATACAAATTACAACAGAAAGAAAAAGTGCAGAATCAATCAGGAATTCAAGCGAAAAACCTGGTGCTCCAAACCATTCTTTGATTCGAAAAGCGAGTGCTCCATCTTCAAAATATTCTTCCAATTTGTAACTAAAACCAATTGGGTCATTTGCTTTGATTAAACCTGAAACGATAAATAAACCACCAACTAATAACCTGGAAACCATTGCCATAAATAATCTTCCTTTTAAGATAATTAATCCAGCGATACTCAAACTCATCAAGGCAAAACCGATGATTAAAAATAAAGTTTTTGAGCTTTCAAAATTATCGTGAAAACCTAATGTTATAAAGGTTAACCCTGTCAAATTTAGCAAAATAAGAATCGCATTAATGACTAAACTTTGTCCGTGTATTGTATTTATTTTATTCATATGTCTAAAATTTGTTTTTTAATTGTCATATGGAATACGCCTGTTTGAAAATTTAGTCATTTTTATTTGCGCTTTTCAAACATGGCTATTTCATAAATATTATTTTTTTAAGGCTAAGTACAAAATTATTGAAAAAATGCTAAAAAGCATGTTAATTCTCTGTTATTATTTACTTTCTTTCATCAATATTAAAGCAAAAACCGAATAATTAAGCATATCGTAGTAATTCGCATCAATTCCTTCGCTTATTAAGGTTTTTCCTTGATTATTTTCAATTTGTTTTACTCTCAAAATTTTCATTAAAATCAGGTCAGTTAAAGAACTAACACGCATATCACGCCAAGCTTCGCCATAATCGTGATTTTTCTTTTTCATTAATTCAAAGGCTAAACTGGCATATTTATCATACAAAGAAATTGCTAATTCAGCTTCAATTTCCATATCTAAATTATCAGACTCTTGCACTTGAATGATTGCCATGATGCAGTAATTAATGATTGCAACAAACTCATCCTCAATACTTTCCCCTACTCTATTTTGACCCGTTTCTTGAATTGTACGAATTCGTTGTGCTTTAATAAAGATTTGATCCGTCAAGGAACTTGGTCTTAAAATCCGCCAAGCAGTTCCATAATCTTTGGTTTTTTTAGAAAAAATTTCACGACAAGTAGCGATAACTTCCGAATATTGTTCCGATGTTTGTACCATTATATTTTTACAATCTTAAATTAACATGTCAAATTCAAGGGTTGAAGATACAAATTTTTATTCTAAAACGAGTATTCGAGTAGGTGAAAAGTTATTAGACTTATCCGTTCCGAAGGTGATGGGCATTATCAATTGCACCTCAGATTCTTTTTATTCTAAAAGTAGATTTGATGGTTTAAAGTCTGTAATTCAAGAAGTTGAAAAGCAAATTTCGGAAGGTGCTGATATGATTGATTTAGGAGGAAACTCGACTCGACCTGGTTCAAAACTTTGTGAAATTGAGGAAGAAATTCATCGGACTGCTCCATTTATTGACGCGATAAAAAAAGAATTCCCAGAGATAATTATTAGCATTGATACATTCCGTGGAGAAGTTGCGCAAGCAGCCATTGAAGCTGGAGCATCGATTATTAATGACATTAGTGGATTTGATTTTGATGAAAACATGCTAAAATGTATTGAAAAATATAAAGTCCCTTACATCTTGACACATTCTTTAGGGAATTTCGAAAATATGCATGAAAGCAGAAATTATCAGAATATTTTTAAAGAAATGTCTTTGTACTTCTCGGAAAAAATTAACATTTTGAAATCTATTGGAGTGAAAGACATACTCCTAGATCCAGGTTTTGGATTTTCAAAAACAATGGAACAAAATTACGAAATCTTGCATCGATTACATGATTTTTCATTTTTAAATCATCCTATTTTAGTTGGTTTCTCGAGAAAATCAATGATTTGTAAAAAATTAAATCTCGAGGCAGAACAAGCATTAAATGGAACAACGATTTTAAATACTTATGCAGTGCAAAAAGGTGCAAAAATATTGAGAGTTCACGATGTAAAAGCGGCTAAGGAGATTGTTGATTTGCTTTTTTGATTCAGACCTAAAAATCTAAAGTCTAATGTCTTAACAATTTAATTCCAAAAATTTTCCCGCAGATAGTCGGAGATTAATTCGCAGATAAACGCAGATTTCATTTCTCGAAAAAATCTAAAGTCTTTTGTCTATTGTCTTAAGTCTATTATTTTACAATCTTAATATCCAAAAAGTTTTCCCGCTAATGTTCACAGAACTTAGCGAAGCGGTCTCAACGAAGTTAAAAATGCGCTGATGTACGCAGATTATGTTTATCGCATGAATCTAAAGTCTTAATATCATAAAATCCTAAGGTCTTAAAATCCAACTCAATAACCCGCTTTTTCCTTTGGATACGCATTAAATGTTCCACTTGCAATGCAAATTAACTCCTTTTTTTGGTTAAAAACCTTACATTCAGAAACGAGTAATCTTTTTCCTGCGGAGATTACTTCTGCAGATGCAACTAGTTCATCGCCTTCAAAAACAGGTTTTAAGTAATTGATTTTCATTTCAATCGTAGCAACAACTTGCTCATTTTCAACGACGCATGACAAAGCAGCGATTCCAAGAGCACCATCGCAAAGTGTTGCAAGTAAACCACCATGCACAGCTCGAATGGTTGCTAAATGTTCTTTTTTGATTTTGGCAAAATAATTAACTTTTCCCTTTTCTAAAATCTCAAAATGAATGCCTAACAAATCACCAAAACTATTGCTTTCGTTGTATTTTTGGATTAAATAATTATCGTTAAGTGGGTGCATTTATTTTTCTTTAATAATGTGCATATCCATTTGAGGAAATGGAAAGTGAAGTCCTGCTTTGGGAAATTCGTTGTAGACTTTTTCATTTAAGCCAAAAAATACTGTCCAATAATCGTCGGTTTTCGTCCAAACACGCATGGTAATATCAATACTCGAATCAGCTAAAGCTCCCAAACCGATGAATGGCTCAGGATCTTTTAAAATTAATTTTTCTTCTCGTATAAATCGCTCCAAAGTTTCCTTGGCAACTTTAATATCATCTCCATAAGATATAGAAAAAACAAAATCTACCCTTCGGTTTTCCGCTTTCGTGAAATTGATAATATTTCCATTCGCCACAGGCCCATTAGGAAGAATAATAATTTTGTTATCCATCGTTGTGAGGTAAGTATTAAAAATTTGAATTTCAGAAACTACACCTTGTTCTCCTTGGGTATCTACAAAATCACCCACCTTGAAAGGCTTAAAAATCAAAATCATTACTCCACCAGCAAAATTGGAAAGTGTACCCGAAAATGCCATACCAATCGCTAAACCTGCTGCTCCAAGCAAGGCAACAAAAGATGTCATTTCGATTCCCAATTGATTGATTCCGGTAACAATAACAAGTAATTTCATCAAAATGGAACTTAAACTTGTCAAAAAAGTAACTAAACCAGCATCTAGTTTACTTTTCTCCATTACCTTTCTGAAAATCCTGGAAATCTTTTTCGACAGCCAAAATCCGATAACAAAAATGGCAATCGTAATGATAATATTTGTGCCAATTTTCAATAAAATCTGATTGATTTCATGATAATTGTACCCTAATATTTTTTCAATTTTATCCATCTTATTTTTTCCTTGTCAACATTAATCCATCTCGAATTGGTAGCAAAATGGTTTCTACTCGATCATCATTTTTCACCATTTCATTGAATTCTAAAATGATTTTCGTGTCTAAATCATCTTTTTTCAAAGGTTGAATTACCTTTCCTGACCACAAGACATTGTCTGTCAAAATAAATCCTCCTGATTTCACTTTATCGAAAACTAAGTTGTAATAATTTACGTAGTTCGTTTTATCAGCATCAATAAAAACCAAATCAAATTCTTGGTTTAATGTTGGAATAATTTCAATTGCATCTCCTATTTGATAATCGATTTTTTGTTCTGCCTCAGCTTTTGAAATGTATTTGCGAACAATATCTTCCAATTCCTCATTGATGTCAATGGTGGTAATTTTTCCATTTTTATTCAATCCTTCGAGTAAACACAAGGTTGAATAAGCCGTATAAGTTCCTATTTCAAGAATGTTTGTCGGTGAAATCAATTTTGAAATCATACTCAATAATCGCCCTTGAAAATGTCCACTCAACATGCGTGGTTGCAAAACCTTAAGGTGAGTTTCACGATTTAATTCGTATAGTATTTGTGGCTCATCACTGGTGTGAAGACAAACGTAATCATCTAATTTTGAATCGATAAATTCCACTGGTTTGAATTATGAATGATGAATTATAAATGATGAATTATGAATTATAAATTATAAATATATTTTAGGCATTAACATTTTTGAATACTCCAAATTGTTGGATGATTAAGTCTGCTAATTCCAATCCAATTCTATCTTGTGCCTCCAAAGTTGCCGCACCAATATGAGGCGTACAAGCAATTTTTGGATGAGCTAACAATTCTTTTGAAGGATTTGGTTCATTTTCAAAAACATCCAATGCTGCGTATGCAACTTGTCCAGCATCTAAGCCACTTAACAAAGCTTTTTCGTCGATAACTCCACCTCTAGCAGCATTTACCAAACGTACACCTTTTTTCATTTTCGAAAATTCTGATTCACCCAAAACAGCACTTCCATCATTTTGTTTCGGAATATGAATCGAGATAAAATCACAATGAGGCAACATGTGTTCAATTGAATCACTCGTTGTTATATTTACGTTTACCGTATTCTCATTTCCTAAAAAAACAGGTATTTCGTAAGCTTTAGAAACACGATCAACAGCTAAAACGTTCATTCCACAACCTAATGCGTAAGATGCTAAAGATTGTCCAATACGACCAAAACCGATGATTCCTAATGTTTTCCCACGCAATTCAATTCCTTTCCCGTAATTTTTCTTCAAGGTGTTAAAATCCCCGTTTTCAATATTTTTATATGAATCGTTTAAAAATCGAGAAATTGCAAAAAAATGTCCCATCACCAATTCTGCAACTGATTGAGACGATGAAGCAGGCGTATTGATTACTGTTCTCCCATTTTCACGGGCATAGTTTACATCAATATTATCCATACCAACGCCACCACGACCAATTAATTTCAAATTGGGACAAGCATCAATTACTTCTTTTCTTACAGTCGTTGCACTTCTAACTAAAACAATTTCATAATTTTCTGAATTCACCGCAGAAATTAAATCTTCTTGATTCACTTTATCGGTTATTACTTGATAACCAGCATTCTCCAAGGCTTTTTTGCCTTCATCTGAAATTCCATCGTTAGCTAATATTTTCATGTTTTTTTTTTTTATATTAGATTTTTTGAAAGTTTGATTGCTAGACTTGATTATTTTTAATACTAATAATTTTAGGAAGAGTATTTAAATCCTTTCCTATTTTGTCTAAAATCTCATATCATTTATTATCCATTTGTTCTTGTAAACTCTTTCATCACATCAACCAAAACTTGCACACTAGAAAGTGGCAAAGCATTATACATAGATGCACGGTAACCACCAGTTGAACGATGTCCAGGTAAACCAACAATGTCCGCAGCTTTCCAAGCGATGTCAAATTTCTCGTTCAAAGATTCGTCGTTTAATTTGAAACAAACATTCATTTTTGAACGATCTTCTGTATTAACTGTTCCATAAAACAAAGGATTTGAATCAATTTCATTATATAATAATTCAGCTTTTGCATTATTCTCCAATTCTTTGGCTTTCACACCACCATTTGCCAACAAATCACGTAAATTTAACATTGCAACATAAACTGAAAAAACTGGAGGAGTATTCATCATCGACTCTTTTTCAACGTGTTGTTTCAAATCCAAATAAGTAGGCATAAATGGAGAAGTAGATTTCCCTAATACTTCATCTTTCACGATATACAAAGTTGCACCTGCTGGTCCTAGATTTTTTTGGGCACCAGCATAAATCAAATCGAAATCTGCAACATTAATTTCTTTAGAAAAAATATCAGAAGACATATCACACACCAATGGTAAATTTGACTTTGGAAAAGTGTGAAACTGTGTACCATAAATCGTATTATTTGAGGTAAAATGCAAATAATCAAGATCTGAAGGAACATCAAAACCTTTTGGGATGTATGAGAAATTTTTGTCTTCAGAGGAAGCAATTACGTTTACATCAATTCCAACTTTCTTCGCTTCTTTAATTGCTCCTGAAGCCCAAGTACCAGTATTGATATAAGCAGCCTTTTTTGTATCACGCATCATGTTTAAAGCAGCAATTGTAAAACCTAAAGTTGCTCCACCTTGCAAATAAGCAACTGAATATCCAGCTGGCACATTTAATGCTTTTTTCACTAAATCTAGTGCTTCATCCATAACAGCCACGTAATCTTTGTGTCTGTGAGAAACTTCTAAAATTGATAAACCATTGAAATTAAGAACTGCGTCTGCTGCTTGTTTAAAAACGTCTTGAGGTAAAATACATGGACCTGCTCCGAAATTGTGTTTCATATTTTCGCTTTTTGGATTTTTGGATTATTGAATATTTAGCATTTTAAACTTTATCAAAATATACAAAAACATTGATTTTTGTTACTATTAACTACATAAAAAAAGCCACTCGAAAGTGGCTTACAATATTTTAAGCTTCTTTTTTTGCAGGTGCTTTTTTAACTGCTGCCTTTTTTGGAGCATCAGCACTAGTTTCCTTTTTGGGAGCAGCTTTTTTGGCTTCAGCTTTTTCAGCAACTACTTTGGCTTCTTTTTTTGGTTTTTCAGCAGCAACAGCAGGAACAGTTGCTATTTTTTTCTTACGAGTATTTCCGTAAGAACCCATCACTCTTTTACCTTTTGCTGTTTTTCTATCACCTTTTCCCATAAAATCAATTTTTAATTAAAAAAATGTATGATTTACTTCATACTTTACAAAGATATAATACAATTTTGTTTTAACAATGAAAAAAGTATATAAATTTTTATTCAACATTTAATAATATCGATAAAGACACATTTTCCATGCTTTTATCTAAAAATAATTTAAATTCCTTTACATGAAAATTGGTTCATGAAAATTTTCATTTAAATTTTTCAATAAAATGTTTTTCAAGAGCTTCTCCCCCATTCAAAATCTTTTTACACCATTTAATTTTGAGGTCAACAATTTCATCCTCAGACAGTTTCCAATTTAAATTAGATTCTTCCAGGCGGGTTCGGATTGTATTTAGAACTAAAGCAACGGAAACGGAAATGTTGAAACTTTCTGTAAAACCATACATTGGAATCTTTACTAATTCATCTGATAATTCAATGACTTCGTCACTGATCCCTCTTCTTTCCGTACCAAATACAAAGGCCATAGGTTGTGATAAGTCGATGTCATTGATGGTCTTTTCTGTATGAGGAGAAGTTGCAATAATCTTATAACCTTTTGATTTTAAATTAGTCAAACAATCTTTCGTGACGTCCGAACCTTTATCAAAATTATACATATCAACCCAGCGTCCTGCACCAAGCGCTATATCACGTTGCACTTTATACTGATTGTCTTTTTCGATCACGTGCAATTGTTGAATTCCGAAACAATCACAAGATCTTAAAACTGCACTAGCATTGTGCTCCTGAAAAACATTTTCCAACACTACAGTAATGTGTTTTGTTCTGTCTGCCGCAATGCGATCAAACATTTCACGTTTATTTTCGGTGATAATTTCATAAAATGCTTCGAGAATTTGTTTTTTCATACATCGAAATTAAATAACTGAATTGGTTGCAAAATTAATCTTTCTTGCCTACAATATTTATAGAACAAAAAAAGTCACACTTTTCAGTATGACTTTTAATTTATTTGTAAGATGCAATTAAGCGTGAACGCCCATTACTTCTGCCATTTTTTTACCGATTTCTGCTGGAGAATCAACAACGTGAATTCCACATTCTCTCATGATACGTTTTTTAGCTTCTGCTGTATCGTCATGACCACCAACGATTGCACCTGCGTGCCCCATTGTTCTTCCTGCTGGAGCAGTTTCACCTGCAATAAATCCAACAACTGGTTTTGTACCGTTTTCTTTAATCCAACGAGCAGCGATAGCTTCTAAGTTTCCACCAATTTCACCAATCATAACAATCCCTTCTGTTTCTGGGTCGTTCATTAATAATTCAACCGCTTCTTTTGTAGTTGTTCCAATGATTGGATCTCCCCCGATTCCGATTGCAGTTGTGATTCCTAAACCAGCTTTAGCAACTTGGTCAGCAGCTTCGTATGTTAAAGTTCCAGATTTAGAAACGATTCCAATTTTTCCTTTTTTGAAAACGAAACCTGGCATGATTCCAACTTTAGCTTGGTCAGCAGAAATAATTCCTGGACAGTTTGGACCGATTAAGCGTGTATCGTATTGCTTGATGTATTCTTTCGCTTTCACCATGTCATTTACCGGAATTCCTTCTGTAATACACACGATAACTTTAATTCCTGCGTTTGCAGCCTCCATGATAGCGTCTGCAGCAAATGCTGGCGGAACGAAAATAATAGAAACATTTGCTCCTGCTTTTTCAACAGCTTCTTTCACCGTGTTAAAAACTGGTCTGTCTAAATGCGTAGAACCCCCTTTTCCTGGAGTAACACCTCCAACAACATTTGTTCCGTACTCAATCATTTGACCTGCATGGAAAGTTCCTTCACTTCCTGTGAATCCTTGTACAATAACTTTAGAATCTTTGTTAACTAAAACGCTCATGTTTATTTTTTTTCGTTGCCCAAAATTACACTTTTTTTGTTTAGGAAAATGAAATTCTTTGAAAAAATTATTAATACTTGAATTTTAAACAACAATTTGATGATTAATTTGTGAAATTTATCGTTAAATTGTTAAATTTGTTTGTTGAATTAAAATAATTTGTATATTTAAACCATGAATTTTCATGCACATTTTGAAGAAATCTCGAAAATAAAGGTAGAACATGCAGATACCTTGGATGATGTCTTGTATCGAATTGGCGAAAAACTAGCCCTTTGTTTACGCATTGAACGAGTTAACGTTTGGATTTTTAAAAACAATCCAAATCGGATTGAATGTATTGGTAATTATTGTCATCAAATTAAAGGTTTTACGAAGGGTGAAGTATTATTAGAAGAACAAATCCCTACCTATTTTTCACACTTAAAAAGTGACCAAGCAATCCGAATTAAAAATGTCAATACCAATGACATATCCAAGGAATTAAAAGAAAGTTATTGTAAACCAATTGGCATTCAATCCATTATGGATATCCCAGTAAGAATTGAAGGAAAATTAGCTGGAGTTATTTGTTTTGAGGATTTGAAAAGTGAACGAGATTGGACGAATGATGAAGTTAATTTTGCTTTTGCAGTGAGTCAAATTGTTTCGTTATCCATTGAAAATCAGAAACGTAAAAAGTACGAAAAAGGATTAGAAAAAGCCCTCGAAGAAAAAAATACATTATTGACTGAAATGCATCATCGTTTGAAAAATAATTTGACGATGTTAGTTAGTTTATTACGCATTCAGTCCGGAAACATCGAAGATAAAAAAGCGTTAAATCTAATTGAAAACTTTGAGAACCAAATACTTTCAATTTCAAAATTACACGAACAATTATATGTTTCAGACAACTACCTTCGAGTAGATTTAAGCTCATACCTAAATAATATTTTGGGGAATTTCAAAACTACGAGTAGGCAAATTAATTTTAAAACAAAATTTGAAAGCATCACCATCAACTCTACTATTGCTGTTCCAGTCGGTTTAATTATCAATGAAATAATTAACAATTCAATCAAATATGCTCAAAGCGAACATTTAGAAATTCTTTTAGAAAGTTCGAAAGATGCCGCTTCCTTCATGCTTAAAATAAGAGATAATGGTCAAGGTTTCGATTTAGTTCAAGAAAAAAACAACTCTTACGGGCTGTCGTTAATTTATGATTTATCAGAACAAATTGATGCTAAAATTGATTTCTCTAGCGATGAGAATGGAACAAGTTATGTGTTGGAAATGAGTTTATAATTGAAATTATGAATGATGAATTATAAATGATGAATTATAAATGATGAATTATAAATGATGAATTATAAATGATGAATTATAAATTAGTAGTTATTAATGAAGAATGAAATTAGTTGTATTTATTATACCTTGAATACTATATTTAATAGAACTACTTAAAAAACCTTTCATTTCACATCTAACACTTCCAATTCAAAAATCAAAATAGAATTCTTTGGAATAGCTTCCAAATCATAATCACCGTAGCCCAATTGCGGTGGGGAAATGATTTTTGCTTTTCCCCCTTTTTTAAGGTACAGCATCGTTTCTTGCCACGCTTGAATTAATTTTGAAACTGGAAAAATAACTGGATTTCGTTTGTTTTCACCGTCAAAAATGGTTCCGTTTAGTAATTTTCCTTCGTATTTAAAACTTACTTCATCCGTTAATTTAATAAAATCCCCTTCTCCCTCCTCCTCGATGAAATAGTACAATCCAGACTCGGATTTTTGGTATTTAATTTTTGATTTTTTGATAAACTTCTGAATCTTTTCATCAAATGTGGTTAAATCAGAATCTGAATAAGTTTGACAAGAAGATACAATAAAAAAGAGAATTGAAAACCAAAGAAAAATGCGCATTATTTTGTAGATTAGTTTTTAATTGCAGTTACCTTATACCCTTTTGCTCTTAACAATTGAATCACTCCATTTTCACCCGGAAGATGCGCTGCACCAACTGCTATAAAGACTTGTCCTTTTTTAATATTGTCTTCGATTTTCGGAATCCAATTTTTATTTCTTTGACCTAAAAAAGAAGCCTCTTTTTCTTGAACCATTCCGCCATCATGTTGTACCAAAATATGCAAAGAATCTAAATTTTGAGATTTGTAAATTCGTTGCATATCATTTAGCAATTTCAATGATTTCTCCTCATTTCTGATTCCTTCTAAAACCATTTCTGCTTGTTCTTCGCGAGTAAGGTCATCAAAAACTTTCATTTGTTCACCAATTGTTTCCAAACCTGCTACTTCAACCTTAGCTTTTTGCGCCAATTCATTGATTGTCATTTCATAAGATTCGGTTTTACCCATAAAGGTCATTTGAATGGAGGTTTGAAGTAAAACAAATGGCTTGAATTTTGAAAAAGCCATATTAAACGTTTCTTTATCCATAAACAACTTCTTTTTTACCCAGGCATACACAGTATCTTGCTGCTTTTCATCGAAAAAGTCCATCATTTTACCTTCTTTTAAAGACATGAATTCGACTGCTTTGCTTTGATCCTTCATTTCATCCAAATCCAATTCCATTAAAATTAAATTTGATTTCTTAATGATTTTTTCGAGTGAACTTGGGAAATAAAAGTATTCCTTTTGAATCAAATGCATGGTTCCGAAAAGGTAAGAAGGTTTTTTCAAATCTGAACCTTCAATTTTCCATAGAAGTGAACTCTTTACCTCTTCTTCTACAATTTTCTCTCCACCTTGAATTTCTTTTTTGGAACTTAAAGCTAAAAAAATGAAGGAGACAAATGCGATTCCCAAAAACTTAATGAAACTTCCCATAACTTATTTTTCTAAAGTGATTTTTGCTAAATAATGATCGTCTTTTTCATACAATCGAATTGCTTTCAAGCCAACATTTTTGGATGCTTTGAATAAATTATCAAAATCCACGTACAACCAATCAAAATCTGTACCTTTTTCTTTTTTGTAGGACATTTGGAATTTAAAATTTCCGTAATATTCAGAATTTAAATCCATCCAAAGTGCTCCTTCTTCGTCTTCATATAAATATTTGATATCAGAAGAATCGCACAAGATCGAACCACCAGGATTCAATAAGGATTTTGCATGATTCAGTGTGTTCTCAAGATTAGATAACTTACCAGCAATGCCAATTCCGTTCATTAACATCAAAATTGTATCGAATTTTTGATCTTTTAAATCGAAAAAATTTATTTGTTTTGCTTCCAAGCCATTTGCTAACATGAAATCTACAGCACCTTCGGAAATATCGATAGCTAAAACCTTTTTACCCGTATCGCTTAGGTACAAGGCATGTGAGCCAGCTCCAGCACCAACATCTAAAATTCCCCCTTCACATTCGTCTAGGGCTGACTTTTCAAGTTCTGGCATTTCATCATAAGAACGAAAAAGTACCTCCACCGGAATGATATCATCTTCACAAATATCCGATGAAACGATAATATCAGCCGGTTTTCTAAATTTCGCGTAATCTTGTATTGCTTTTCCTATTGGATCCATTTCTTTTTAATGATAAATTATTGAATTATAAATGATGAATTTTTAAATTATAAATTACTTGATGATCAACGAAAAATTATAAATATTGCTTTCTTTAAATTGTGAGTTAATATTTTTTATTCTTTAACTTTCACTCTAAATTTTTCATTTTTCTCCCGAAAGCTTTCGGGACTTCACTCTATTATTAGTATTCTTCAAAATTATTGTAATCTTCCTCGTTGTAACCATCTTCAAAGTCGTCACCATAAATATCGTCTTCATCCTCCTCAAAACCTTCTAATTCTTCGTCAAATTCTAATTCATTTTCATCTAAACTAGACATTCTTGAATCTTCTGGTGGAGCAATTCCGATTGCTAAAATTGTTTCAGGTGTTTTAAGGTATTTTTCTTCTTTTTCAATTAATTCAATTAAAAATATCCACATGCGCATGAAGTCATAGACCAAAATTACCTTTTGATCAGCTTCTTGCATAAAATCTCGTAAAATTGCAGAGGACATAACAGAAGCTTTTTCATCAATTGCCTCGTCGCCATAATTCATGTCCATTAAACTAATTTCATGCCCTTTATCCCATTCGTCATTAGACATATAAAAAGAAGCCATTTGGTCGCCTTCAAAACGAAAAGAGGAAATAATTGCATGATATAAAGATTCGAAATTATCATTTTCGTCAATCAAAATGTCACGAAAAATCTCTGTATCTTGTTCTGTATCTAGTAAAACTCGAAATTTTAAAGCACTCATTGTAATTTTTTATTGCTGTGGATGAATTAAACTCCAAAATTAACAAATATTTCAGTCTAATAAAAGTATTTTGAATCTAAAGGTTTTTTTTATCAAAAAATGAATTGATTTGGTTAAAAATTGTTTTTCAAGCCAAAAAACAAAAACATTAAGTATTATACCTTCTTCAATCCCATTTTATCTGCAAGAATCAACAAGTAAGCATAGGCTTCATGGTAATCATTTTGGATAGTTCCTTCTAAAATTGCATCCTTTATTTGGGTTTTCAAAATTCCAATTTCAGCGCAAGGGCTCAAACCAAAAGTTTCCATGATTATTTCTCCTGTAACGGGCGGTTGAAAATTTCTCAATTTATCTTTTTCTTCCACCTCTTTCAATTTTTGAGCAACTAACTCAAAATTCTTTCGAAATTTTACAACTTTGAACTCATTTTTAGAAGTAATATCTGCATTACACAAGGTCATTAAGTCATCTACGTCATCGCCTGCTTCCACGAGCAATCTGCGAATTGCAGAATCAGTTACATTTCCTTTTACCAAAGAAATTGGACGCAAATGAAGTCGAACTAATTTTTGTACGTACTTCATTTTATGATCTAAAGGCAGTTTTAAATTCTTAAAAATCTTAGGGACCATTCTCGCTCCCAAATCCTCATGACCATGAAAGGTCCAGCCAACTCGAGCATCAAATCTTTTAGTTGGAGGTTTGGCAATATCGTGTAAAATTGCTGCCCAACGTAACCACAAATTATCTGTATTCTTGGAAATATTGTCTAGTACTTCCAGCGTGTGGTAAAAATTATCTTTGTGTGTTTTTTCGTTTATTGTTTCAATACCTTGTAAGGCAACCAATTCAGGAAAAAATTGGTGCAGCAATTTAGTAGAATACAATAATTTGAATCCTCTAGAAGGTTCTTTGGCCAAAATAATTTTATTTAATTCGTCCATAATGCGTTCCTTGGAGATAATTTCTAATCGAGATGAGTTATCCAAGATTGCTTGCAAACTTTTATTTTCAATTTTGAAATTTAATTGGGTTGCAAAACGGATAGCCCTCATCATTCTTAATGGATCATCAGAATAGGTTTTAGCAGGATCTTGTGGCGTTTTCAATATTTGATTTTCGAGATCTTTCAAGCCGTCGAAAGGATCAATAACTTCGCCAAAATTAGCTGGTGAGAGCGAAATTGCGAGTGCATTAATCGTGAAATCTCTCCGCAACTGGTCATCTTGAATTGTACCGTCTTCTACGATAGGTTTTCTAGAATCACGAGCGTATGATTCTTTTCGTGCACCAACAAATTCAATGTCTAGATCTTTATATTTGAATTGAGCAGTACCAAAATTCTTGAAAAATGACACCTTTTTTACACGGAGTTTTTCAGCACATTTTTGAGCCAAATCCAGACCATTTCCTACAACAACAATATCAATATCTTTTGAAGGACGTTCAAGTATCAAGTCACGCACAAAACCTCCAATGACAAAAGCTTGTAATTGATTTTCAGCACAAATTTGTGAAGTAACTTTAAAAACTGGATGTTTGAGGTGCTGTGATAAATTCATGATGCATTTAGAACTGCAAAATTACAAAAAATAGGTGATTGAATCCTATAATTGATAATCTTCTTTGATTTTAACATCAAAAAAATACTTTTATTATAAGGATGCAAAAGCTAAATCAAATAGAAAACTTTATATTTGCAAAAAGATTCACTTTTAGAATGAAAAATTGTCGGTAAAAGTGCTTTTTATTATTGTAAACCATTTAAAAAAAAAACGATTAACGTATGAAAAAAATTATTTTTTTACTTTTATTAGTAAATTCATCTTTGAGCTTTTCACAGTTAAGCTCATACTATTTAGATAAGCAAGTGCATAATTCTGGAATTTATAATTCAAAAGGAGATGCAAACGTAACACAAATGACTTATGTAAATTATCAATATGTAAAAAATAGAGTTGCAAATTTCTTGGAATCTATTAAGGTAAGTTTGATTCCAATTTCAGATGAAAAAATAACTCAAAAAGGAGAATATCAAATTATCACGAGAAGATACAAAAGTAAATACAATGATGAAATCGTTGTTGAGAGAAGATTTATTGATATTGAGTATAAAGTTTTTAAAATTGGAAATGAGGAAATCGTTGAATCTTTTGGTATTTCTGGATTAGAAGAATACATTGGTACTTTTTTTACTGAATTTTGGAATCCTTCTTTGAATGTAATTGAAAAAAATGGCTTGCTGTATGATTTCAATTTTATGCAAGATAACATCAAAATTAAATACAAAAAAAACAACAAGTATTACAAAAGAGATGTTTGGATGGAAGTTACTAATAAAGATATCAAATCTACCAAAAATTTCACAGCTGCCTACAAAGCTCATTTCGACAAATTAGCTAAGGCAAAAAAAGAATTTGATGACAAAAGATCTTCTCAAGTTTTCTCAATTGAAAAAGTTAGCTCAACAGATTATGCTCAATTTACAGAAAAAATAAATTCAATACTAATTAACAACAGGAAAGAATTCAAAGATGCAATCAAAGGAAGTTTTGAATTAGCGATTGTTGGAGATACTTTAGGGAACCAAGTTGTTACGATTTCAAATTCAAAGGATTTACCACTTGATATTGTAGAGGAATTGTTAAAAGTAAAAATAAGTGCTTACAAGGAGCAAAATTTGAAAATGAGAACTTTTGACAAATATACTTTCACATTAGATAGCGAAATCAAAGTGATGAATATTTTTGAAAAAGATTTTAAAAAGATTGTTGTTACGAATGAAGGTCAATTTACACCTGATCAGTGTGAAAAAGGAATTAATACTGTAAAAAACAGTAACAGAGGTAAGGGTATTTCAGAAATTCAATTTAGAATTCAAAATATTAATGGAAAAGAATTTTTGGACATAGAACACTTATCTTTCAAATCAAAAATGGGAGTTAAAAAAGTGGCATCATTTGCTGGTGGAGCTGTTTTGCTTGGAGCAGGAGTTGCCTACTATTTCCTTTTCCAATAGAAAATAAAATACTTATAAAAAAAGAGTTTGATTTGTTCAAACTCTTTTTTTTTGAAATAATATGCCTTTAATTTGATTCCTACTTTCTCAAAATTTTAATGGAACTATCCAAACCAATTTTTATGATCTGTGAAGGTGTTACTTGTTTTTCATCCAGCCTTTCTTCAATGATTTGATCAACATTCTCCTTGATTTGAATATTAATATCATCAAAACATGTGGGATAATGCTCTCCAGAAATGTTAGCTGAAGTTGAAACAAGTGGTTTTTTTAAGTTTTTCAATAATTTCAAACATATTGGATCTTTAGTTAATCGAATTCCAACAGAACCATCTTCTGCTACTACAGAAGGAGCTAGTCCAACAGCTTTTGGATAAATAATGGTTAGTGGTTTAATAGCTAATTCGGCAAGTTCATAGCAAACAGATGAAAACTCAGGTACGTATTTTTCTAACATTTGAAAACTATCCACTAAAATTATAAAACTCTTGTGTTCAGGCCTTTGTTTTACTTTTAAAACCTTCTGACACGCTTCCTCATTTGTTGCATCACAACCAATTCCCCAAATTGTGTCCGTTGGATAAAGTATTGTTCCACCGTTTTTTAATGTTTCTGTAATTTGATCTAAATTTTCCATTTGTATTCTAAATTTCCTTTGCTAGTCTTATTAATATGGTGGTAAAAATTATTCACCAAGTAAATCTGGTCGTCTGCTTTTTGTGCGTTCAAATGCTTGTTCTTCCCGCCATTTATCGATTTTTTTGAAATCACCTGAAAGTAAAACTTCTGGCACTTTCATTCCCTCAAATTCTGGTGGCCTTGTATAAACTGGTGGTGACAATAAATTATCTTGAAAACTATCTGTCAAAGCAGAGGTTTCGTCATTTAATACTCCAGGAATTAGTCTAACAATACTATCAACCAAAACGGCTGCTGCCAATTCTCCACCAGATAAGACGTAAGAACCAATTGATATTTCTCGTGTAATAAAGCGTTCTCTCACTCGTTCATCGACACCTTTATAATGACCGCACAAAATAATTAAATTCCCTTTTAAGGAAAAATCATTTGAAATTGCTTGGTTCAACAATTCTCCATCGGGAGTCATGTAAATAATTTCGTCGTAAGATCTTTCCGATTTTAATTTTTCAATTAGGATTGCAATTGGTTCAATGGACATCACCATTCCAGCTCCGCCACCGTATTGGTAATCGTCCACATTTTTATGCTTATTTGTTGAATAATTTCGAATGTTGTGAATGCAGATTTCAGCCAAAGATTTTTCTTGAGCACGCTTCATAATAGAATCCGAAAATGGACCTTGCAACAAATTTGGTAATATGGTAAGAATATCAATTCGCATCTTGCAAAGATAGAAAATTTGAGGTCTGAATGTTAAGATGATTGAAAAAAACCTAATCAAATTCGAAAAATATTTTAATTTTGAGACATGAATAAAATATTCCTTTTTCTACTTTTGCTTCCTAAGTTGATTTTTAGTCAATTTGAAGGGAATCAAACTCCAACTTATCCCAAATTAGTTCATTTTTACGATTCTTTAGCTAAAAAAGGGAAGGTAGAGCTTTATAATATGGGACAATCAGATTATGGGTTACCAATTTATTTCTGCGTTTTAAATGGTGAAAATGATTCGCTAAAAACATTTAAAAATTTCAAGAATCAAACTGCAATTTTTGTAAATAATGGAATTCATCCTGGAGAGCCAGATGGAATAAATGCTTGCGGGAAAATCACTTTGGATTATGTCAACAAAAAATTAAAATTTAGAAATGATGTAAGCTTTTCATTTATATTATGTTATAACGTTGGAGGAATGATGAATCGAAGTTCTTCAAGTAGGGCAAATCAAGATGGTCCAGAAGAATATGGATTTCGAGGAAACGCTCAAAACTTAGATTTAAATAGAGATTTCATTAAAATGGATTCAGAAAATGCATTCACCTTTGTGAAAATATTTCAAGCCATTCTTCCTGATATTTTCATTGATACGCATGTCAGCAATGGTGCTGATTATCAATACACTTTAACATTAATTCATTCGATGAAAGAACGATTGGAAGCTCCATACAAAATCCTTACATACAAGCATTTTATTCCCCAAATGGAGCTTGCTATGCAAAAATACAACATTGACTTAATTCCTTATGTGGAAACTGTGGGAAATACGCCTGATGATGGAATCGAGGCCTTTAACGATTTACCACGCTATGCGCAAGGTTACGCAAGTTTATTTCCGTGTATTAGTTTGACTACTGAAACCCACATGTTGAAAGCTTTTCCGCAGCGTGTTGAAGCCACTTATTTGTATTTGCAAGAAATTATCAATTGGTCAGAAAAAAACCACAAAACCATCAAAAATGTGCGTCGACAAAGTATTGAAGCCAGTGAAAAGAAACGGTTTTTCACCTATTCTCATCAAAGAACCAATGATTTTGACAGTATTTTATTTCATGGATTTGAAGCTGGTTATAAAAAGAGCGAAGTTACTGGTTTAGACAGACTTTATTACGACAGAACAAAACCATTTTCAAGAAAAATTCCGTATTTCAATGTTTACAAAGCACAAGATTCAGCAAAAATTCCTCAATTTTACATCGTAGGGTCTCAGTGTAAAGATGTCATTTCACGTTTGAAAGAAAATAAGGTTGAAATGAAAACTTTGAGGCAAGATTCATTAATTGATGTGACTTATTTCCGTGTGAAAGATTACAAAAATGGAACAAAACCCTACGAAGGTCATTTTTTGCACAAGGAAATGAACATTGAAGAGCAAAATGCTAAAATTCAATTAAAAAAAGGCGATATATTAATTCCTACGAATCAACTTTCCAGAAAATTCATTTGTGCAGTTTTGGAGCCAGAGGCTGAAGACAGTTACTTTGCTTGGAATTTCTTTGATTCCTACCTTCAAGAGAAGGAATATTTTTCTGACTACGTTTTTGAAGATTTGGCAGTTGAAATTTTAGATCAAAGTTCTGAATTGCGAACACTTTTTGAAGAAAAAAAGAAAACTGATGCAAAATTTGCAGCTAGCCAATGGGAGCAGTTGTATTTCATTTATCAAAATTCATCTTACTTCGAACCAAGTTTTATGCGTTTGCCTGTTTTTAAGCTTTATTAATAAAATATTAAAGTCTCTCAAGAGGCGTTTTTACACCATCCACCAAGGAATAACAAGCTAATTTATCTTTAAAAACAGAGGACTTAAAAATTGATTTATTCAACAACATTCTCACGCACTCTTGAATTCCCTCCACAATAGAAGGATGAGGATGTACTAATTCTGAAAGGTGTTTAATACTTAAATTCATTTTAATCATCAAGCCAATTGCCTGAATTGTGGAAGAAGCGTGTTCACCGACTGCCCGCATTCCCAAGATTTTCATTTCATCATCATTTGTAACAATAATTTTGAAAAAACCATCTTCCTTTCTCATTGCAATCGCGCGTGCAACTACAGAATAGTCAATTTTCACAACCTTTACAGGAATATTATTTTTTATACATTCTTGTTCATTTATTCCTACAGCGGCAACCTCTGGATTCAAGAACATGATGGTACAAATATTATCATAAGAAATTCGTTCTTTGTTGTTTCCGAAAATTTTCTCAACTGCATGGCGCCCTTCAATTTCGCCCATATTTACCAAAGCAATTCTACCAGAAACATCACCAACAGCCTAAATATTCTCCACATTTGTTTGTGTATCATCGTCACCGATATGCACACCTCTTTTTGATAATTCAACACCAGCATTTTGTATTCCAAGTTTTTCAATATTAGGCACTCTACCTATTGAAAGTAAAGCTTTTTCAACACGAATAACTTCTCTTTTCCCTTCTGGATAAGAAAGTTCATATTCTATTTCGTCTCCAATTCTCTGAAGTCGTTCAAGCTGAGAATTATGATGAATCACAATACCTTTTTCCTCCATTTTGGAGCTAATCAAATCCGAAACATCTGTATCTTCAAAAGGCAAAATACGATCTTGTCTATCAATGATGTAAACCTTTGTTTTGCCGAAATTCGCAAAAATTGTTGCATACTCACACCCGATTACTCCAGCACCAACAATTACTAAACTTTTCGGGTAATCTTCTAATTGTTCGATTCCATCACTTGTTAAAATAAATTTTTCATCCACTTCAATGTTTGGCAAATGTCTGGGTCTCGAACCAGTGGCAATGATTATGTTATCCCCTTCAATTTCATCGATATCTCCATCATTTTCTATAATTTTCAATTTATTTTTTGAGATGAATTCAGCTTCACCTCTAATGAATGAAAATCGTGTACTAAAGGTTTCAGTTTGCAATAATTTAATATGGCAAGAATATTGAAATTTACGCTCAAAAAGTGCTTCTTCAAGTGTTTTCTTTACTTGTTTCCAGGTAATGGAATATGCTTCTCGACCGTCAGAGGCAATGGTATCGTTTACATCACTTACTTTTTGTGCAATTTCCCACAATGTTTTTGAAGACAAGGCACCATTATAAAGTCCTGCACCACCTACACGTTCTTTTTCAATTAAACAAACATTTTTTCCAAAATCAACACCTCTCATTGCCGCAGCGTAACCTGCTGGACCTCCTCCGATCACTATCAAGTCGTATTTTCTCATTCTAATATGCTTAAAAATCCAATAATTAGCGATAAATTTACCTAAATTTTTTCAATAAATGAACTACAATCAAGATTTAGAAATTGCAAAACAACAATTTACCTCGACAAAAAAGAATTTAAGTAAATTATCAAAATTAAACAAAAAAAAGGTGGATGATTTATTCCACGATGAACATGAAAAAGTATTCAAAAAAATAGATTGTTTGTCTTGTGCGAATTGCTGTAAAACGACAAGTCCCATATTCAGAGATGTAGATATTTCACGAATTGCAAAAAAGTTAAAAGTTAGTATTAAAGATTTTATTGCAGCTAATTTAAGAATTGATGAAGACAACGATTATGTGTTAAAAAAATCACCTTGTCTATTTTTAAACGAAGACAATACATGTCAAATTTATGAAGATAGACCATTGGCATGTCGAGAATATCCACATACCGACAGAAAAAACATGTATCAAATTCTAAATTTGACCATACAAAATTCTTTAATTTGCCCTGCAGTTTCTAGAATTGTCCAAAAAATCAATAATAACTCCGAAAAATCTAGTTAAAAGTTTGTAAATTAAAAATAAAAGTTTAAATTTGTTAAACTAAATAATTTACTAATTACGGATTGTACAATTTGAATGATTGAATTTCAGACTATTAATATTTCAGAACGTTGTAGAGAAATCTACGAAAAACAATTGATTTCTTTAAAAAAAGAGGAAGGAATGTCTGTTATGTTATCCCATTTTGGATACTTCTCTCAAGATTTAGTAAATGGCTTTTCAGAAAACATTGAAGAAATATTAATCTCATCTGGCGAAAAAAAAGGAATATTGAAACGAATTTTCTCTATTTTAATTGAAGGTCTTCAAAACATCCGAGTTCATGGTGAAAAAGATAATGATGGAGAACATTATGGTTCCTGCATTGTCGCAAAATCCAGCTCAAATTACAAAATTATTTTTGGAAGTTTGATGAAAACAGAATTGAAAAACACAATAAAAAATAGAATTGATACCTTAAATTCGTTAGAAGAAGATCGTGTTAAAGAGCATTATATGACTGTTTTGTCTAATGGAATTGTTTCTGCAACGGGAAATGCCGGTTTAGGTTTTATCACTATGAGATTAAAATCAAAAAATTTAGTTCAAGCCTCTTTTTATGAAGTTGCAGAAAATTTGCAAGCCTTTATTATTGAACTAACAATAGAAATAGAAAAAGAAAATTAATTCAAATAAATAATATACTGATTTTTAATTAATTATATCAATTGTTAAAAATTTCACCATATTTTTTTTATCGAAACAACAATTTATCAAAACTATTATTTACCTTTGTTTAGATTTATTCTAAATAGCAATGAAACACAAAGAAGTATTTTTAACGCAAAAAAGTAAATTTTCAAGTTGCGAAAATTGCTCTTGCGAAAAGAAAAAAGATTGTTGCAAGAAATATAAGAAAAAAGGAGTTCATTGTAAAAAATGTCCTAAACTTTAGGATTTACAACAAACTCCTTAAATAATTCCCCCTTGTTTATTTTACAAAAGCTCGAATTGAAATCTCAGAAATTTTAGGTTCTGTGTTAGCAGTTACTGTTACAGTCTTAATGATTTCATTTACTTGACCAGGTTTAGGATGAAAACCAACTTCAATATAATCTGATTGACCAGGAGCAATTGGTTTTTCTGGTTTGTGTGGGGTTGTACAGCCACAACTTGCAGAAACATCCTCAATGATTAAAGGGTTTTGCCCTGTATTTGTAACTTTAAACTTGCACAAATTATCAGAATCTGGCTTTACATTCCCATAGTCATGTCTTAGCTTGTCAAATTTCAAAGTCGTGAATGAACTTTTTAATATTCGTTCTTCCTCCTCAAATTTCTCCAAAGTATTCTTTAACTCCTCTTCACTTTGACCATCAGCGGCCAATGTTGAAACAACTTCCCCTTCATTTTTCTCATCAGTACTTGAACAAGAAAATGCTAATAAAGCTGTTAATCCAAAGATATAAATTTTGTTCATAGTTGAAATTTTTAATTTTAGATGCAAAAATATAAAATTTTACTTCGCTAATCCCTTTTCGTCATACTTTTTCCCTTCAATAACCTTAATTGCTTCTTGAAGTATTTCATTTTCGACATTTGCAATTTGATAATATTCACTAACCCCCCATAAATCTTGGGCTAGCATAGCTTTTATTCGCATTTTTATGGAATTTTCGCTAACCTTGTAATCCGCTTCATTAAATTTTAATTCGGCATCTTCTGCTTTTACGTAGTCGAAAAATTCATCCATTAATTTTTTATCTACCATAAAATCAGTTTTGTATTTATCAAAAGTAGGGAATGAAGCATTTAATTTTTCTCTATTTTTTTCAACGTAAGTTAAGGTAAAAGAATTAAAATATCCTTTTCGAGCTAACGATTTGTAATACTCGGTAACCGCACTAGTATCAATTGGAACAAATATATCTGGCATAATTCCACCACCTCCATAAACACTTCTCTTTGATAATTTGGTCTCATATTTCAAAGAATCATTGAATTTGATTGAATCTTGGCTAGATAATTCACCATGCAAATACCTGTCCATATAGTCGTTTCGATATGCTTCCAAATCATCATAAGGCTTTTGGATAAATCTTCCACTTGGAGTGTAATATCGTGCAATTGTTAGTCTCATTTGGGAACCATCAGACAAATCGATAGGGCGTTGCACCAAACCTTTCCCAAAACTTCTGCGACCAACAATTAATCCTCTGTCCCAGTCTTGAATAGCTCCAGAAACAATTTCACTAGCTGAGGCAGTGTTTTCGTTTGTCAAGATCACAAGTCGACCGTCTTCCCAACTACCCTTAATTCCTGCAAATAAATCTTGTTTTGGCTGCGCTCTTCCTATGGAATAAACGATTAATTTGTTTTCAGATAGAAATTCATCTGAAATTGTCTTCGCTGCATGCAATAAGCCACCACCATTGTCTTGCAAATCAAAAATTAAATTTTTCATTCCTTTTGATTTCAAATCTTTGATACTTGCCTGCACTTCCTCAGTTGTTGTTCTTGAAAAACTATTCAATTTTATATATCCAGTTTCAGGATTCAACATGTAGTGACAATCAACAGAATTCACTGGAATTTTATCTCTTGTAATGATGTAATCTAATGGCTTTTTCACATTTTTACGTTGGACTTCAATTTTAACTTTTGTGCCCAATTCTCCCATCAATTTTTCGCGTACTTGGGCATTTTTCAATCCAACTCCAGCAACGCTTTTCCCTTCAATTGAGACTATTTTGTCTCCCGAACGAATCCCAAGTTTTTCAGATGGCCCACCAGGAATAGTTTGAACTACAATTAAAGTGTCTTTTAAAATTTGAAACCTTATTCCAATCCCCACAAAACTCCCATTGATTCTCTCATTTGCGTCATCAACTTCTTCTTTGGATATATAGGTAGAATGTGGATCCAATTTTTCCAACAGAGCAACAATAGCTGCATCCGTTAGTTGATCATCATTTACAGTGTCTACATATAGCTTATTCACATAAGTTAAAATCTCGTCAAACTTCTGTGTATTTGGGTTCTTTGTTGGTTCATTTTGAGCATTTAAATGCGTCAAGCAAAAGAACGAAATTGCAATAATGGAAAATAATTTTGTCATAGTTTACGTATTAATGTGATTTAAATTTACAAAATAATCTTGCAGAAGGTCTCATAACTTACATAAGTGATTCTATTTTTATATAAAGTTAACATTTTTCTCCATAGTTGGTATTTAGTTTGATTAACAATTTGTTGTTTAGTATATTTTCTAGCAACTAATAATCTCCATTATTTTTTTAATAATTTTACTTTTGGATAGAATACCTTAAATCTTATATGCAAAATCTTAAAAAATACATTCTAATTTGCTTTTTGTTAACTTTTGTTTCAAGTGGATTTGGACAAGTAAAAGAGTTTGACAAATTGGAAATGCTTTATGATCAAGCAAATTACAAAATGGTATTAAGAAAATCTAACAAATTACTTGATAATCCAAGCTATGATTATTCATTAATTCCTAGCTTATATAAAAGTATGTCACTTTTTCAATTAAGTCAAGATGCTTTTTGGTTTAAAAAACACCCGAGTTCATTGGAAGATGCAAAAGAATTGTTTTTAAAAATAAAATCCTCAACAGAAGGAGTGCGTGTATTTGAAGCACATATCTTTGAAGTTGCTGCTCTTAAACGAGATTTAATGTCTTGGTCGGAGGACTTAAAAAGAATTGGGGATCGTCAAGCTTTTGAAAATGTGCAAGAAATGATGTACGGTTTGTTTGAAAATGTTCCTGACATCAAATACGAAGGAGGAATGGAAGCAGATGAGGTAATTGCAGAAAGTAATGACTTTACAGAAAGTATGTCCGTTCGAAAACAACGTGAACTTTTGGTAGAAACAGCTAAGAAACACATTGGCGTACCTTATTTATGGGCTGGAAACGACCCAAAAGGCTTTGATTGTAGTGGATTTACTTCCTATGTATATAAAGCCTCAAACAAAGAGTTGCCACGAAGAGCAAAAGACCAATTTGAAAAATCTGAAAAACTAAAAGATAAAAATGTTCAAAAAGGGGATTTAATTTTCTTTGACAATGGTTCTGGTATTTCACATGTAGGAATGATAGTTTCCAACAAGGGAGAACCTTTGGTAATGATTCATGCCAGTTCCTCACAAGGAATTGTAATCACCGAAATAGAAAAATCAGCCTATTGGCAAAAAAGAATCTCAGGCTTTGGGACGTTTATTGGGGAGTAGAACTACTGACTTATAATTTGGTAAGATTGCAACAGTTAATTGAAGGTGCCTATCAATCTAATTCTATCTCTTGTACGATAGGACCAATTAATTTTCCGTCAAAAAGTTCACTTCGAACTAATAACCTGAGTTCGATTATTAACAATCTGATTGTCAATAACTTATCGTAAATCCTTATAAATAAGTGAAATACTTTTAGTATCTTTAATGTGTTGAATA
>JBIKSI010000207.1:0-4038 GCA_044348665.1 Crocinitomicaceae bacterium | reverse complement strand
AAAAATGAAAATCAGTGTTTATGGGAAATCAACGGCACTTAGCTGCAAGTTGGGTTAACATGATAGCAAATAGCACGAAGTCTCTCCTTAGGTAATCCTTTATAAAATAAGCCTTGTAATCAAATCCTTATATTAATTTTGACTTTGTTTTAACAATCGAACTCAGGTAATTAATACAATAAGCCAAATAACCACAAGGGAATCGAGTTTTGGTACCCAAATTCAATTTCATCTTTTGCTAAAAATGCATTTGATTTCCCCTTGATTTGATCTTGTGTTTTATTTCTACCTCCAATTTCAAAGGTCAATTGTTTGTCTATCAAAAAATCACCTGTTTTGTTATAGTTCACTTTGTGACCAGCACTTTCCAGTTGGTTGATGAAAAAGGTTTCACGAATTGTTCCTATTTCAGGTTTACGTTCACTTAAAGCAAATTGTAAATTCGAATTATGCAGGTAAATTTTTTCGGGTTTATTTAGTAAGGTACTATTGTTGGAGGCGCTGTATAATCCGTAGGTCAAACGTGCAGCTTCTAACATTTTTATCATTTCGTACAATTTTGGGCGTGTACACCCAACTTGCTCTGCGAGTTTACTGATGTTGGGAGTAAAAGGTACAGCTTGCGCAATGATGTACAATAATTTTTTCACTTGATGTAAGGTATTGAACTCAACAGAAATTGAATTGGGTAAATCAACATCAATGATTAAATTGATCGTTTGTTTTAAACGCTGATGAACAAAATTTGTTTCTTTAAATATGGGGTAAGCTCCCCATTCCAAATAGTTTTTGAAATGAAATAAAGGTTTTGGAAGAGTTTCCATGATGTAAGGCACAATTTCTTCATGTCTATTTAAGATGTCTTCCAAAGAAAAAATGGGTAAAATGATTCTATGTTTTATTGCCAGAAATTCTCTAAATGATAATTCTGAAAGTTGAAAATTGAGAACTCTTCTACTTAAATCTGCTCCTGATTTTTGTAATTCTAAAATCGATGAACCAGTAATTAATAGTTTTAAATCTGGAATTAAATCGTATATATTCTTTACTTCTCTGCTCCAATCTGGGTATTTGTGCACTTCGTCTAATAAGAGGATTTTCCCATTATTCTGCGAAAAAGTACGTGCTGTTTCGACTAATGTATGTTCTTTGAAGTAGATATCGTCTAAGGTCAGGTATAAACCTTCTTGATTTTTGTAAGTTTTTTTTAAATGTTGTAAAAAGAGTGTCGTTTTCCCAGAACCTCTTGCTCCAAAAATCATGATTGCTCGCTCGTCCCATGGAATTTTAAACAGCAAACTTCTTTCAAAATCATCTTTCTGACTTCGAAGTAAAACTTGCTGTGTTTCAAATAACTCTTCCATTTTGTATTTTTCTACAAATTTACATAATTATTCTTTAAAAAATACATTATCTTAAATTTTTTGTTAATCTTAAAATTCAAAATATGTAATTTATTGTATTTTAGAAAATACATTTTTTATAATTTTATGTATTTTATGAATTACGTTTAATGAAAAAAGAGCCTGACAATTATCAAGCTCTTTTTACTGTTTTGTTAAGAAATTATTTCTTCACATCAAATCGATCGGCATTCATTACCTTATTCCATACTTGAATGAAGTCTTTGATAAAATGCTCTTTATAATCGGCGCTTGCATATACTTCCGCCAAGGCTCTTAATTCTGAGTTTGATCCAAAAATTAAATCTGCTCTAGTTGCAGTCCAAACAACTTTTCCAGTTTTTCTGTCTTTTCCTTCGAAAATTTCTTGTGAATTATCTTTTGCTTTCCATTCATAATTCATGTCCAACAAGTTTACGAAAAATTCATTTGATAATTTACCTGGATTAGATGTTAAAACTCCCAAATTTGAATCATCAAAATTGACATTTAGAGTTCTTAACCCTCCAATTAAAACGCTTAATTCTGGAGCAGTAAGATTTAATAATTGTGCTTTATCAATCAATAATTCTTCCGTTGAAAAACTATATTTTGTTTTTTTATAATTTCTAAATCCATCCGCCATTGGTTCAAGTAAACTAAATGATTCAACATCTGTTTGATCTTGTGCTGCATCCATTCGTCCAGCTAAAAATGGGACTTCAAATTTATGACCTGCATCTTTAATTGATTTCTCTAAGGCTGCATTTCCTCCTAAAATGATTAAATCTGCAAGTGAAATTTGTTTTGTTTTTGATTTGGCGTTGAAGTCTTTTTGAATTTTTTCATAGACAGCCAATACTTTTTTCAATTGCTTAGGGTTGTTTACCTCCCAATTTACTTGTGGCTCTAGTCTTATTCTTGCTCCGTTTGCTCCACCTCTTTTGTCAGAATTTCTAAATGTTGAGGCTGAAGCCCAAGCAGTTTCAATTAATTCACTTTCTTTTAAACCACTCGCTAAAATGATTGATTTTAAAGAGTTTAAATCGCTTTCGTTTGCTAATTCATAGTTTAACTTCGGAATTGGATCCTGCCATAAAAAGTCTTCTTTTGGAGCCTCTTTTCCTAAATATAGTGATTTTGGACCGAAATCTCGATGCGTTAATTTAAACCAAGCTTGTGCAAATGCTAAATCAAATTCTGCAGGATTGGCAAGAAAACGACGAGAAATTTTTTCGTAAATTGGATCATATCTTAAAGATAAATCAGTAGTTAACATGGTTGGTTTATGACGAAGTTTTTCATCAAATGCATCTGGAACAGTGATTTTCGAATCTTTCGCCACCCATTGATGTGCACCAGCAGGACTTTTTGTTAATTCCCATTCATTCTCAAAAAGAAGTTTTAAATATTGATGATTCCATTCAGTTGGTGTGGATGTCCAAGTTACTTCTAATCCAGATGAAATTGCGTCTTTTCCTTTTCCTGATTTATAGGAACTTTCCCAACCTAGACCTTGTTTTTCAATCGATGATCCTTCGGGGTCACTTCCAACATGCGTTGCAGAACTTGCACCATGCGTTTTTCCTAAGGTATGTCCACCAGCAATTAATGCTACGGTTTCTTCATCGTTCATTCCCATTCTTGCAAAGGTTTCACGAATATCTTTTGCTGCCAAAAGTGGATCTGGATTTCCTCCTGGACCTTCTGGGTTAACATAGATTAAGCCCATTTGCACTGCGGCCAAAGGGTTTTCCAATTCTTTATTCTCGGAATAACGTTTGTCATCCAACCATTTCGTTTCTTTTCCCCAGTAAATATTGCTTTGTGGTTCCCAAACATCCGATCTTCCACCTGCAAAACCTAGAGTTTTAAAGCCCATATTTTCTAAAGCAACATTTCCTGTCAAAATCATTAAATCAGCCCAAGAAATTTTACTTCCATATTTTTGTTTGATTGGCCATAGTAATCTTCTTGCTTTGTCTAAGTTTACATTGTCGGGCCAAGAATTTAATGGTGCAAAACGTTGTTGTCCTTCAGAAGCTCCTCCACGACCATCAGCTGATCGATAAGTTCCTGCACTGTGCCATGCCATTCGAATAAAAAGTGGACCGTAATTTCCAAAGTCAGCTGGCCACCAATCTTGTGATTCAGTCATTAACTTACTCAAATCAGCCTTCAAAGAATCGTATTCAAGTTGCATAAAACTCGCCCGATAATCAAAATTTTGATTCATTGGATTTGATAATTCTGATTGTTGTCTCAAAACGCTCAAATCTAATTGATTTGGCCACCAATCCTTGTTGGTTTTTATCATTTCTTTCTCTGTAGAAATGCTTGATTGCGATGAAGAACTTGTTCCACCATGATTAACAGGACATTTACTCATTGCTTGCTCTTGTGAAAATACTGACAACGATATCAGTAAGACATGTGTTAAAATTATTTTTTTCATGATAATTTAATTTTTAACAAATGTACCTGCTAAATGAATATTGATGTTATTGATTTATTTAATAATGTTATAGATTTAATTTATTAACTTTTGAATAGAATATTAATTTTTCACTACTAACCGACTAAAATATTTTAATGAAAAGGGCTAATTTTTGAAGTTAGCCCTTTTTTTCGTACTTTTTCAATCGGCAAAAAGAAA
>JBIKSI010000206.1:0-4043 GCA_044348665.1 Crocinitomicaceae bacterium | reverse complement strand
GACTATCAGTAGAATTTTTCTTTCCTTTTTGCTCTATTTTTTTGATGAGTAAACGAGCACTTAAATAATGAAATTCTGCACTTAAATGTTCAGCAGCACCACATTCTTTGAATATGGATTCAATTTGAGCTTCTAATTTTGCTAAGATGGGTTTTTCCTTTGTTTCTTTGAGATAGTGGTAATGATAAAAAGATATGTCATGTTTCAAATGATGTGAAAATGAACCTTCAAATTTTGGAATTTCAATTTTTAAGAAATCTGATACCGACATGGTGTCTACAGTAGAAAGGTAATAAGCTTTTTCATAAAGTTTTTCAAGTTTTGCTTCATCTACACATCTAATTTTACCCTCCACATCCTTATAATACAAGTTTGCTAAATCACGGTAAAAATAGTAGCTTGAATTTTTTGGATTTAATTCTCGATCAGCAATAACAATTACTTTTACTTTTCTTTCTTGGCTCAAGATATCGTTTGGTTTTTCATTTTTTGAATTTGCTAAATAATTATTGATTTCATTTTTGGTAAAATCATAGAGAAAATTCCATTTGGGGTGATTTTTAACAGAATTGTAGAAATGTTCCCAGGCAACTTTGGAATTGATATGATATTTTGTTTTTGGATTACTGAGGATTTTTAATTCATCAAGTATTTTTTGAGCTCTTTCCTGATGTAATTTTTCATTTGTTAAGCTATCTCCTTCAATGGAACAAAATCCTTCTATCTGTATACTTTTTATGGTTAAATTTTTTTCTTCAAATTTTTTTAGCATTTTATTGAGATCCTTGCCAGAACTGGTTGTTTGAGCAACATTGTAAAATAATTCTAAGGTGTCCGCATAGTGTTCAATTTGAAAATCATAATTATTCACTGGAACAGGAGGTAAATAAGCTAAGTCAAGAATTTCTGTATTAAGTTTTCCAGGATAATTAGTTAGAAATACAAAATGGCAAATTTGCTTATTATGAATATACATGAGGTTGTGATTCCACCAACCTTTTTGATCCTTCGGAATTCGACCAATTTTCATTTCAAAATACGCGGCATCGAAATTTACTAATTTGTAAGTTCCAAAACGTTTAAAAAATGAAATAGAATCAGCTGTAAATAAATATTTTACAAAAGTTAAATTTTTGATTTTTTTTCTTTTTCTGAAACCTTTTACTAAATAATTTCGATATATGGGTTCTAATACTCTTCCAGAAGTACGCTTGAGACCATTCCTTCTGCTGGCTTCAAGTTCATAGGCTGGATTTCCACATGAAAAAGCATCAAATGGCACAACTTCTACAGCAAATCCATCATTTTTGTTTTGAATCAGTTGTTTAACAAAATCTGCATTTTCGATTCGTAAAACAAAATTATTGTTAACTACGCGGACGGATATTGGCGGATAATTTGCCCATATATCTTTGCATTCTTCACAACTCTTCGTTTTGTCATCTCTAAGTTCGTAGGAATAGCTTTCATTCGGGAATTTATTTGATAAATATTGATTTACTATTTCCTGATTAATTGTAGAATAAGGAAAAAAGTCTCGATTTTCATTAAACGAATAACTATACATTGCGTAGGCAAATTTTTGGCATGCATATATTCGCTTCAATTTTGGGTCAACCGAGATTGCAAGCCCCGTTAATTGATATTGAGGATCAATGATGTTTTTGAAATGTCCTTTTGAATTTACCCACGAACAAACGAGACTTCTTGCGATTTCTTCGTACGAATTGGTTTGGAAAATTTTATTTTTGACTTTAACTTGTGAGTTATACAAGGTAAATGCCACATTTTCTCCCACATAATAATTTTTTGGTGCCCCATAGAAAATAGCCCTATCTTGAGGAGAAAAGCAGGTTTTGTTTTCTTTTTCCTCATGACTCAAAATACCTTTTTTTACTAAATAGCTTGCATGGTGATTTGAAGCTACAAATAAAATTGAATCGTTGAAAAGAGGTGGAAGTTCATTTGCTGTCCGTGTGGAATCAATGAGCGTCTTAATATGATGCTCAAGTAATTTTTTATCAAAATTTGAAACATCAAATTGAGCAAATAATTGCAATGATAAAGCGATTATTGTGCCTGTAAAATACAGTTTGAAATTCCACATAGAATTGTTTATTTAATTTCACATTTTTTATGCCAAGTCCTTTTAATTAAATAATTCGGAATTTGTGTGAGTAAAATTAAACGATTTTTTGATACTAATGACTTTTGTTGTGCGATTTTTTGAAGCTAATTTAGATGATTTGTTTTTTTTAAAAAGTATAAATCCCTTTGAATTTATATTTAAAAAAAAAAATATTTTAACAGACTTTTCTTAAAAAAAAATACTTCTCTAAATGTTTGAATATACAGATGATTGATTTTTAAGTGTTTAATGCTAATTTAATCTTGTTTGACGATTTAATTATTTGAATTTGTGCACAATTAATATTTTGTACGACCCATTTCCGGTCGGAATTCGATTAGAGTGATTTTTTAAAATGGTTTAATCCTTTGGGGATTAGTTGTAATTGCCTCTAAAATTTAGATTATTCATTGTTTGAAAAATTACTTTTGCAGATCCTATTGCGATTTTAAAGAATACTGTTTATTAATTAGTGATTCTGGTTTTTCTGCAAATAGATAAATAATCAACAAGAAAAAATACTCTAAAGGTTTCATCATCATGTACGTAACATTTGATCTTTTTTCTGTGTTAACTTTTCTCGATAATGGGTAACCATACTTATCATAATTTGTTCTTATGTATTTGTGTAGTTTTGGATATCTGCGTTCAATCAAATTTTCAAAGGCATTAGAAATTAATAACTGACGATTAACAATAATTAAATTGCCGTGCCTTTGTCCAAGTCTCAGTGGTTTAACAATTTTTGGACTTCCTTTAGCCGCAACAGTGCATAAATTATGTCCTTGATGGTCAATAAGAGGTGGGTGAAGTTTGGTTGACAAGTTCCAAGTGGTGGTTTCCGTGAAAATTTTATGGAATGAATTAACATCTTGTCCAAAAAGAATTACTATACATGTGATTATGACCACAACTGGGAAAAAAAGTATAAAAAAACAATAAAAATGTTTGGGTGATTTTTGAATTAGTAAATTAATTTTATTCAAAAACCTATTTTTATAGTGTAGATCTTTTGAGAATTCAATTTGACTTTTAATGGCCTTGTAGAATAAACTTGTTCCAATGATTATCGACAGAAATGGATAAATAAAAAGCTCAAAATGAAAAATGTATGAGCTTTCCTCTAATTCTTTTTTATTAATTACTTGAATTACAATTAAAAAACTTAAATAAACACCAATTGCAATAAAAATTAGATACAGAATTTTTGCAAGAGGAGCTACTCTTCCATTTTTAAGCCAAATTTTTAGCAGCGCAAACAAGAAGAATATTTCATAGACAATAAATGTTGGGTAATGTTTGATTGAAATTGGAGAGTAGTCGTCACAAATTGGACACAAAAGTTGATCAAAATCTTTTACAAAAAAATTCAGTCCAATAATAAAAACTATGAAGCTTATTAGAAAGACCGTAAATATGGAATACTGTAGTTTTTGAATTATTAAAGAAGAATTATTTTTTTTCACTTGTTTGAAAGAAAAAAACATGAAAAAGGCAACAATTATTAATGTTGAAAATAAAATAAGCTCAATCATTTATTTTTTCTCAATACTCAATTTTATCTTGTTTTTCTGACCATTCCTTAAAAACGACAAGTGCTTCATCATTCAAAAGGTGTTCACATTGTAATTTTCTATTGCCTAGTGGAAGTTCAATTTCTTCATAAATAAATTGATCATCGAAACCAATGTTTGCAGCATCCACTTTCGTATTAGCATAATACATTTTTTCTGGTCTAGCCCAATAAATAGCTCCTAAACACATCGGGCAAGGTTCGCAGCTGGTGTAGATTTCGCAACCATCTAATTGAAAACTTCCCAATTCTTTACAAGCCTCACGAATTGCAACTACTTCTGCATGTGCAGTTGGATCATTAGTTGAAGTAACTTGATTGAATCCACGTGCAATGATTTTA
>JBIKSI010000099.1:0-13665 GCA_044348665.1 Crocinitomicaceae bacterium | reverse complement strand
AATAAGAGCATCAAGGCTGAAGAACGAATTTTGAAGTAAAATGATTATTTCCCGTTCCAATTTGTCATCGTTAAACCTAGTCCAATTGTAACAAAACTTTTTACGAATTCAGTTGCGGTTTTAATTCGCTCAGGTAAATCTAATAGTTCGTCCTTTCCCCATTCACCCAGTACATAATCTACTTGACGACCTTTGCTGAAATCTGCACCAACACCAAAACGTAAACGGGCATAATTTTGCGAGTTAAGTGTGGCTTCTATGTCTTTCAAACCATTGTGTCCACCAGCAGAACCTTGACCTTTTAATCTTAACTTTCCAAATGGCAAGGCAATATCATCTGTAATTACAAAAATATTTTCGATGGGAATTTTCTCTTGCTGCATCCAATAATTTACAGCTTTACCACTCAAATTCATGAAGGTTGTTGGTTTAATCAAAGTTAAATTTCTTCCTTTTATCTTTAATTTTGCTACCTCTGCATGTTTTAGGACTGAAAAACTACTTTCTGATTCTTTTGCTAAAGCATCAAGAACCTTAAAACCAATATTATGACGTGTTTCAGCGTATTTACTTCCAGGATTTCCAAGACCAACGATTAGATAATTCATTTTTAGGCGATAGTTAATATTTGAATGTTAATTCTAAAGAATTTTACCCTAATAAATAAGGAGATAATCATGCAAAATTAAGAATAGTTTTTAGATTTCAAATGCGTATCTTTGCTAAAAAGGAAGAAATGAAGATAAAAAAAATAAAACTTCATATTTTCACAACCCTTGTTTTTGTGATACTTTTGATGACTTGTTTAGATGCCTCAGCAAAGAATAAACCATTGAAAATAAAAGGAGTTTATGGAATAAGAGTAAAGGGTTTTTGGTTTTGTAAATTAAAAATTCGAAGAAATAACACTTATACTATGAAATCTATCCAATTAAATTGCAGAACGAATGAAGGACCAAGAAAAATCAGGATTTGACAGCTTATAAGTAATATCCAGAGATTCAATCAATATTGAAAAAAGAAGTTCTAGCTTTCACCGGCTTAAATTTCACGAACGTTTGTGCTACTTATTTGTGAATAAGATATATTTTTAGAAATCGATTATATTTGTGTATTATAATATACATTTTATAAATATTTTACTATATTTGCATATTATAATATACTTTTATGTTATCGTTTATTACAATTAAGGACTGTAAACTCAAAATTGGTGAGTGGTGTAAAATGAAGCGCAAATCTGAAAAATTAAGTCAAAATGAATTGGCTGAATTATTGGATATTTCTCGAATTACGATTCAAAAATTGGAAGCAGGCAAAAATATAACTTTAGACAATTTATTGAAAATAATGAATCATTTTGATGATTTAAACAAATTGTATGCACCTTTTGATGATGATATAAAAAACAATAATATTATGTCACTTTATTAATCATGGCCATGGATAGTGTTGTAGAAGTAAGAATTTACGGGAAGGAAATTGGCAAAATTTCTTATGATGAAGACCAAAAAAAATCATACTTTCAGTACAATAGCGATTTTTTAGACCAAAATGAATACTCGCAAATTTTCCCCTTTATTTTTAAGCGTATTAAAAGCGTACAGGTTTTTACAAAATTTGAAAATGAAACTTTTAGAGGCTTACCACCCATGATTGCTGATTCTTTACCTGATGTCTTCGGAAATTTTATTTTTAAGGAATGGCTAGAAAACACTAATAGAAATGGTAAAATTAGCCCATTAGAACAATTAAGCTATGTTGCAAATAGAGGAATTGGAGCCTTAGAATTTAAACCAATAAGACCGATTGAAGAAAATACTAATTTTAATCTGGAAGAAGTTATTGAGGTATTAAAAAAGGTTATGGACTCAAAAAGGGAAAATTCTAATGAAAAATTAAATCACTCGGCATTATTAAATATTTTTAAGATTGGTACTTCAGCAGGTGGTATTCGTCCAAAAATATTGATTTCTGAACACAAACAAAGCGGAAAAATTATACCAGGAGACGTCGTTTTTTCAGATGAATTCAATCATTTTTTAGTAAAATTAGGATTAGATCATGATAATTCCTACAACAAAGAAAAAGTAGAATACGCCTATTATCTTATGGCCAGAAAATTGAACATCAACATGATGCCTTCAAAATTAATAGAGGATAAACATTTTGCAACCTTAAGATTTGATAGACAGAATGGTGAAAAACAACATGTCCTTACAGCTTGTGGCTTAAGTGGTTGGGATTTCAAAAAACCTGAAGATTCATCCTACGAGAACTTGTTTAAACTTTCATTAGGATTAAAAGTACCCCAAAAAGATATTAATGAACTTTATAAAAGAATGATTTTCAATTTGGTATTCTCAAATATTGATGATCATCTAAAAAATCATTCGTTCATTTACAATAAATTGACAGACTCATGGAATTTAGCTCCAGCATACGATTTAACCTATCCTTTAGATGCTTTGAAAAATTACATTAGAGTTTCAAGAGCACTTTCAATTAATGATAAAAGAACAGAAATACAACTTAAAGACCTGTTAAAGATTGCAGATGATTTTTCTATCAAAAATCCAAAAGGTATTATTCACGAAGTACAAGAAACTAGTAAATCTTGGAACGATATTGCTGAAACTTTAGACATTCCAAAAAATGTAATTGTAGCAATAAGAAGTAGTTTTACGTGTTTTTTATGAAATCCCCAACTACCACATAAATAATTCGGTAACCAAACCTTTACCCCAAGGTTTATCACCAAAATCCGCTTGAATTTTTTCTTGAAATGCTTTTTGTGTAAATGTTTTTTTTCCTGATTTTGGCGTGATTTTTTCAAATTCTGGTTGTAAAATTTCCACTTTTTTGGCAAAATATACAACGCCACCATCCTCGGTTGCTAAACCTAAAATTGCTCCAGGCAAACCTTGGTACGTTTCAGGACCAACACTTGGGATAATTTCTTCACTAAACCAAGCATAAATTCGTGTAGAATCGTTCAATTTATATATTGCTTTGGTACAATTATACTTTCCAATTTTACGTTTACTGTCCGTTATTTTCCATTCTCGTTTGATGGTAGAATCTTGAATGTAAGCCAATTCTCCCCAAACATTGTAAATGGACAATCGAGCTCCAGAATTAACATTTTGTACCACAGAATTTTTCACTGTTGCCATTCCCATCATTCCCTTTTGTGTTGGATCTTCAACTGGTAAATATACACTTAATGAGTCATTGAAATACAATTCAAAAACATCTAAAACATTTTTGTTGCTCTCATTAATCCATTTCTTGGAACGCTCATCGGTGAATTTTTTCATCAAATTTGTCTTGCGTTCATACGTGATTTTCCCAGCAGTAATTTGAGAAAATGAACTTAAAGAAATGAGAATAAAAACTGTGCTATATTTTAATTTAGAAAAAATCATCTTGTTCTTTTACTTTGTTACTATTAAATTTAAAAGTCACTCTTGCCATAAAATAACGCGCAATAATTACTGATTTTGTATCGGTTATTACGTTCGCATTAACATAACGATCGGCACTAATATTTTGATTTAAAATGTCATTTGCTTCCACAGCAACAAATAAGTTTTCATTTTTCAAGAAACTTTTTGAAATTGAAGCATTCCAAATTAAGAAGTTTAAATCATATCCTTCTGCTCGTTGGGAATTTATGGTGTAAGTAGCATCTGTTTCAAAGAAAAATCCTTTGTTTAACTTCCACATCACTCGAGCATCATAACTTTGACTTGAGTATGGCAAAATTGATTCAGAACTAATCGTGCTAGAAGGCAAAGTATATCCATAATCACCACCAAATGAAAATTCTAAGGAATCAGTTTCTATTGAAAATTCAACTCCACCGCCAAAATTATTATTTGTGGTTATGTTTTCTTGAGAATTAATGTAACTTTTACTATTCCAATTAGAATAATTCAAATTTGGGTAGACTTCAATCAATTTTTTGAGAATTGGAAAACCTCCACCCATATTTAAGTTGAAAGAAGTATTTCCATCCACATTTACCGTTTTGGTACTTGTTCTACCAAAAGCATCAAAGTCTGTTGAGTTTCCAAATGCGTCATTAGTAATCGAATAACTTGCCGAAGACCAAAAATGTGTTCCAGAAAGCGGTTTGTAAAAATTATAGGATGTTGAAAAGGAGTGAGAATAATTTGGTCTCAAATCTGGATTACCTTCTACCAACCTATTCGGATTTGTATTGTCATTTACTGGTTGCAACTGGTTAATGGTTGGTTGTGATGAATTTGTGTTATAATTTACGACAAATCGATTATGTTGAGAAATTTTGTAAACGTATTTCGCTCTTGGCAAATAATTGGTGATATTTTGATTAATTCTTGTGTTGAAAAACAAATTTGTATTGTCAATTACCACATTTCGAACCCTTGTTCCAGCTGACAAACGATGTTTTTTGTGTTCATAAATCAACTGTGTTCCGGCTCTATGTTGTAATTTATTGGTTACAAAACTATTTGATAAAGATGAATCCAATTCGGAATAAGAACCATTTTTGAAATTCGTTGTGTATCTAAATTGATCATTGACATTGTTGTAAAACTCATATTCAAGTTCTAGCTTAATTTTTTTAGTCAATGGCTCAATATAAGATAGTGAAGCGGTATGCGATTTGGAAGTTGATTTATTCTCTTTTAACTGATCTGAAAAGGCACTTGAAGGATACGCAATATTTGTGTCCAAGATACTTAAATTTCCTTCAGAGGTATTGTCATCATGCGCAAAACGATAAAAGGAAGTTAATTTTCGACCAGGATTTTTAAAGTTTTTTCTCAAGGTGAATTTAGACGTGGAATTTGAGCCTTTTGCTTCATTTTCATTCACCACCTTTGTTCTTCTAGATAGTGCTAAATCTTCAAAAAGGAAATCAGTATTGTCAGTTGTTAATGAATTTGAAGATTTTAAACTAGCATTAGATTCCAGCTCGATTGTCGTTAAACTATCTAATTTATGAGTCAATTTGAAGTTTATTTCATGATTTTCGTTTCGATCTTCTCCATCACTAACAAAATCAGTGATGTAGGAAGTATCTGTTAAAAAATATTGAGAACGATTTGTTTCCTTGGTATTTAATCCGCTATTACTATAGGTGTAATTTACGTTCAACTCAGTTTTTTTTGAAAGTTGGCTATTAAAGTAAACTCCTGATTTCAATGTACTTGGAATTCCATCTCCTTGAGAATTACTAAAATTCCAATTCCAAGTATCATTTTCTTCATCAAAAAAGTTTCTAGAAGTCATTCCATATTTATACATGTCGCGCCATTCTAAACTTGATTTCATTGTATTTGAAGCCAAGGCAAAGACAGAAACTTTCGTGTTCTTATTGAATTTATTGGCTAACAATTCACCTTCATAAAATGGTTTTCCATTGGTAATTGCAAAGTCACTGGCACCAGAAATTTTACCAAAATATCCTTTCTTGGCTTCGTCCTTGAGTTTGAGATCCAACACTTGAATGGTTTCACTGTCATCGGTCGCGTTTTCGTCCTTTTTCTCGTAAACTTCAACAGTTTCAACTCCTTTTGCACCCAAATTTCTTGTAGCCATGGTTGGATCGGCACCAAAAAACTCATCGCCATCTACCAATACTTGTTGAATCTCTTTTCCTTGAACTTCAACGGTACCATCAGCATTTACTTTTACTCCAGGTAACTTTTTTAATAAATCTTCTACGACTGCATTTGGTTTTGTATTAAAAGAATCTGCCACAAAAACTAAGGTATCACCTTTGTAATAAATTGGTTCTTTGTAGGCATAAATTACAACTTCTTTTAAATTCAAACTTACAGGAGGTAAAATAATTCTTTTCACGTCGAATTCATGATTAGCTTGAGAACCAAATATGTAGTATGAATTTTCACTAAATTTTGGATGTGATACAATTAATTGTAAGGTATCAATTTTTAACGAGTTAAAGGCAAAGTTCCCTTGCGAATCTGTACGCTGAAAGTCAACCAAAACAGAATCTTTGATGCGAACTAGCATTGCTAGTGCATTTTTCAAAGGAACAACTTGCTGATTTGTAGTGTCTTGTACATTACCTTTAATAATCATTTTTTGATTAAATGAGAAAAAAGGAAGAACAAGAAAAAGGAATAAATATAGTTTTTTAAACATTTTAAAATCTTGAGTTAAACATAACTTAATTTTAAGTTTTGGTTACAAGATTAAAAAAGATTTTTGTAATAGAAGTGTTAAAGTTTGTGAAAGCGTGATTTTTTGGTATAAGCGGTTGGTTAAGTAGAAATAAATACCTAAATCATTGCTATTATTTCAATTCAACTTTTTTGATTCTAATTTCCTCATTTGTAATGTACATCACATTATAGATTCCTTTTTCCAATTTCGATAAATCAAAAACTAAATTATCAGAATTTTTCTCCACCAATGAAAACAAAATTGAACTTCCACGTTGGTTGGTAATTGAAACACTTGCAAAAGGATCTATGTTCCCATTAATTGCTACCTCAAGTCGTTGTTTTTCAGAAATATAATTTGTCATAAAACTTGATTCTTTGACCACTTCATTTGAATCTTTTTTTGTTTTACCATCATTATTTTTTCCTACTTCATTGTTTGCGAAAGTTCCCGAGATTCCGATTAAAACTACTGCAATTGTTAAGATTGTTTTTTTCATGTTTTTTTGTTTTTGTTGTAAGACATTTAGTTTGCTGAAAAGTTACAATTTGTATTCTTTTTTTCTTTTCACACTGCAAAATTAGAGCAATAAAACACAGTAAAAACGAAGAATTTATTATTTAATCTAAACTTAAATTCTCTATGAATTCCTAATAAAAACTTAATGGTAGATTAATAAAAAAATCCCCAGAATTAATTAATTTTGGGGACTTTTCACTGCATATCAAACAGTTTGGTTTAGTTGTTTGAAATTGTATTTCGGAAAAAGAGAGTTTTGTGTCTACAAACCAATTACATGCCGAATTTCAACTTCAGTAATTTTTCTTGGTTTTCCTGCTTTACTGGTATAAGTTCTGTTTACAACTTTTCCTGTAAGAACTATTTTTTTTCCTTTTGAACCAAAATTTTCAATGAATTGAGCGATATTTCCCCAAGCAAATACTTTGTGCCATTCCGCTTTCTTCTCGCCATTTACAATACTTTCAGTTGCAAGATTGAAGCGAACAACCTTTGCTCCGTTGTCAAAATTAGTTACCATTGGGTTTTGTCCCATATTTCCGATTAATGTGATTTGATTTCTCATGATTCTAAATTTATAAAATTACTAAGTCGTTTACTTCCACTTCTGTTACAAACTGTTTACTTCCAGCTTGATTCTTGTAAAAACGGGAAACCAATTTTCCTTCAACAGCAAGTTTGATTCCTTTTTGTCCTAATTCCTCCAAGACATTCACCCAATTACCCCAGGCACTTATTCTGTGCCATTGATTTTTTTTAATTACATTGCCAAACTCGTCCAAGAATGTTTCTTGCGTTGACATGGAGAACTGCGCCAATTTTCTACCATTCTCTAAAATCAGAACCTTTGGCTCAGAACTAATTTTCCCTATTAAATTTACGTGATTCATAACTTGTGTTTTTTTGATTAAAAGCCGCTGCAGTAGTTAATTATCTCCTGCAACGGTTAATTGTGAATAATTATTTTTTTGCCGCTGGTACTTCCTTTGCTTTAAAAACCATGTACTCAGAAACTTCAATTTCAGTTGAATAGCGTTTTTCGCCTTCTTTCGTTTCATAATTATTATTCACCAATTTACCTTCGATCGCAATTTCAACTCCTTTATCGGTGTTTTTTGAAATGCTCTCCGCTAATTTCCCCCAAGCGGTTAATGAATGCCAATGTGTAAGATCTTCCCATTCACCTGCTTTGTTTTTTTTACGCTCGTTGATTGCAAGTGAAAAACGTGTAATTTGATACCCGCCAGCTAAAGTTTTGATTTCTGGTTTCGCACCGATTCTCCCGATCATGCTCACTTTGTTTCTTAAATTGTTCATACGTGTTTGTTTTTAAAAAATTTGTAAATAATTGTGTTAATTGCTGTTGAACTTATTCGATTGTTTGTTTCAACACTGCAAAGTTGGGGGTGTATCAAAATTTCATTCGGTTATTAATTATTTGTATTCGTTTGTTAATTACATGTAAACATTTAAAAACGATTTTATTATTAATTATCAATAGTTTAAGGAAAAATAAAAAATTAAAAAAAAAGTATTAAATTTGTGTAAAAAATGAAATGAAGTATCTAATTTTTAGTTTTTGCGTTTTACTAACAAGTCACTTTAAGGCTGAAACATTAGATTCAATTTACTTGAATAAGCAGAAATTATATTATCACACTTCGAAATCACAAATTGAAAGCCAACGACTTTTCATTTTTTTGCACACAAATCTTGAAGGGTTTCAAGGTAAAACTGAAAACAATGCGCTTACAATTGACTCTTTGTTAGAAAAAAACCAAGCAATTATTCAAAGTTTTAATTCAAACGGGATAGACTTGCTCGTTCCGCAGGCATATAATGAATATTCTTGGCTAAAGGAAAAAGGGGAAGAGTTTATTACAAGCTTAATTGAGTCTCATAAAAAACGTTATGAAAGTATAATAATCGGAGGGTTTTCAGAAGGTGGAACAGCAGCGTATCGAATATTTTATAAAAATCCTGAGAAATTTTCAGCTTTAATATTGTTTAATGCATATCCACAACAAGATTATTTTAACAAAAGCGTCGATTATACTAAAGTTACTAATAAAAAAATCTTTTTTGTTTCGCAAAAAAATGACAAGCTATTGCCTTACGAATTCTTATTGATGGAATACCGTCGACAAAAACTAGTGAATTCTGAAAGTTATTTCTACCTACAAGAAGGAAAACATGAGTTTAATTATGATTTAAAATTTTTCAACGAACTCATTCAAAAGTTAAATTATTCGAACAATTCCAATATTAGTAAAGAAGGTTTCATTTGGGTTTACCCACCAATTGACGGTTTAATTTTTGACCATGAAATCGTTAATTTAGTAGATTTTAGAAAGTCCTACAGCGAACGTTACGAGATTGATATTAAAGAATATAAAAGTCAAGTGGAGTCGAAAAAAACCTTGGAAGGAATAATAAAAAAGAACCGTTATGTAAAAGTTGTTCCAATACTTTTTAGTGTAGAGGAACTTGCAAAAAAGGAATTGATTGAATTTAATTTTGTTTCAAATAATACAACATATACCATCTATTTTGATAATTATTTACTAATGGAAAAATGGTGATTCAATTTTTTATTTTTCTACTTCCAAATTAAAATCAGTTGTAAACACAATTTTTCCGTCCACAGGATTTGGATTCCCAGGAATAATTAATCCCTTGATTTTTGTGGTTTTGCCTTTAGAAAGTAATTCAAATGTATTTTTTTCACTTAACTTTTTGCCTAAAATTTCAAATGGAATCTTGAATCCACAGACTGCAAAATTTCCGCATCCATAGGCTGAATTCCCTTTTTTTAATAAATGAGATTTGCATTTTGGACATGTCATTGCCTCAATATTGATTTCCTCTTTTAGTTTTGGTTCACGAGGCTTTTTGACTTTTTCAACAGGTGCAGCAGCTTGATTTTCAGCAGCAAAAGTAATAATCCTTCTTGTGTTGAAAATCACTTCATTACATAAATCAACTACCATTTGAATTAATTCCGCCTTAAACACATCAATCGAGTATTCACCCTTTTCAATCAAACGTAATTTTCGCTCCCAATCACCAGTTAACTCAGGACTTTTCAGCAAATCATTTTGAATAGTATCGATTAGATCTATCCCTGTTTGTGTGGCAACTAAATAAAGTTTCAATGATATTTGCACGCGTGGATGGACGACCAATTCCGGAATCTTTCATCAATTCACGCATTTCCTCATCTTCTATTTGTCGTCCAGCAGTTTCCATCGCACGCAATAGAGTTGCTTCTGTGTAATATTTAGGTGGCGATGTTTTTCCTTGATGAATTTTTGGTTCGTGTGGACCTTTTTCACCCACTTCAAACAAAGGCATTACTTTTTCGGCTTCGGCAGAATCTTCTTTATTTTTCTCGTCGGCATAAACCATCCTCCAACCCAAATCTAGAATTTGTTTTCCGCTTGCTTTAAATTCAACTTGCCCAACTTTTGCCAAAACGGTTGTTGTAAAAATTTTACATTCGGGATAAAAAACGGATATGAAACGTTTGGCAATCAAGTCATAAATGTGTTGCTCCTGCGGACTAATTCCTGAAGGGACAATTCCTGTTGGAATAATCGCGTGGTGATCGGTTACCTTTTTGTCATCGAAAACAGCCTTTGTTTTTGGAATTGGCTTGGCTAAAACTGGTTCTGTTAGGCGAGAATAATATTTCATCCCTTGTAAAATTCCAGGAATCTTGGGATGCAAATCTTCCGAAAGGTAAGTTGTATCAACTCTTGGATAAGTTACCAACTTCTTTTCGTATAGATTTTGAATTAATTTCAAAGTATCATCGGCAGAATAACCGTGTTTTTTGTTTGATTCTACTTGCAAAGCTGTCAAATCAAATAATCTAGGATTTCCTTCTTTTCCTTCTTTTTGCTCGAACGATGTTACCTCAAATTCATGCTGTTTTAAGTATTCTAAACCTTTGTCAGCCTTTTCTTGTGAATACAAACGTTCAATGGTGGCATTAAATTCTGTTTCACGGTAAATAGTCTTCAACTCCCAATAATCGGCAGATTTAAATGCATCAATTTCCTTCTGACGTTGCACAATCATGGCTAAGGTTGGAGTTTGAACGCGTCCAATCGATAAAACACCTTGACCACGACTAAATTTTGTAGTAAATAATCTCGTTGCGTTCATTCCTAAAAGCCAATCGCCAATTGCACGCGCACTTCCTGCTGCATACAAATTGTCATATTGAGAAGACTCACGCAATTTCTGAAAACCTTCTTTAATTGCTTCTTCCGTAAGGGATGAAATCCAAAGGCGTTTGATTGGAACCTTGCATTGAGCCTTCAGTAAAACCCAGCGCTGAATTAATTCTCCTTCTTGCCCGGCATCACCGCAGTTTATGACTTCTGTTGCTCCTTCTACTAAACGTTGAATCGTTGCAAACTGTTTTTGGACACCACTGTTTTCAATTACTTTGACACCAAAACTAGATGGAATCATCGGTAAAGATTCTAAACGCCACGATTTCCATTTTTCAGTGTAATCATGCGGTTCTTTAAGTGTGCATAAATGTCCAAATGTCCATGTAACTTGATAGCCATTGCCTTCCATGTAACCATCTTTTGCTTGGGTAGCACCAATAATCTTGGCAATATCTCTAGCAACACTTGGTTTTTCGGCAATACAAACTTTCATTGGAAATTTAGGAAATATGTGAACAGTTTTCGTTCTATTAGAGTGTAAAATTGTTCATTTTTTTGCGAAAATTCAAGTAAAATTTATCAACAAATGAAATTTCTACCTTACATACCTTTTCACTTCAAAAGCAAATTCATTTTTGTCGTCAATATCCTTTTTAAAAAGTGATTCAACTTTCCAATTATTTAAATTGATTTCTGGGAAAAATGTGTCTGCATCAAAAACATGATCTACATGAGTGATGTACATTTCATCAATGACATCCAAGTCTAATGCTTCTTTGTAAATTTGACCACCACCAATCACAAATAAATCACGTCCTGTTCGGTCAGGTTTATAATTTAATATTACTTCTCTAAAAGAATGAAAAACCTGACAGTTTTCAGCTGTAAAGGCATTATTTCTAGTTAAAATCACATTCTCACGATTAGGCAAAGGTCGAAATTTTTCTGGAATGGATTCGAAATTTTTTCTTCCCATAACTACAATTTGGTTCAAGGTCGTTTCCTTAAAAAAACGCATATCTGAGGGCAAATGCCACATCAAATCGTTGTTTTTCCCAATTCCACGATTTTTGTCCATGGCAACAATTAATTTTATTTTCATTCTTCAACTTGTTTTATTTCTTCTAATTGTAAACTGGTGGTATTGAAAAATCCAATTTTTGAGATCGAAACACCTAAATCTTTTAAATAACGAGCATTTCCCAATAATTCTTCTTTGCTTTCATACATCCCAAAAATTTTTGCAAAACGCCCGTCATGTAAGGTGATTTGTTTAATTTCTGATTGCAAAAGTGGATGAATTTGTGATAAAAATGGCAAATTACTACTTTCTTCCAGAATTATTGTAAAATATCCCTTCATAAATTTTTGATACAGATTGCTAATTTCCAAATTTTCACTCACTTTATATTCCTTTACTTTCTTTGAATAATTGTTGTACAATTCTCGGCTATCTGCAAAAAATAAATTCATTTCCGCTTGACTTTTTGAATCTAAAAACGATGGATTATAAGTCGAATAAGGGAAATCTGGTAACAAATAATAGGGTTTTGTAATTCCTTCCTGTTTTGTATGCACATAAGTAAAAATATAATCTGTACCAACAATTTTCACCTTTGTGGAATCTTTTTCTAAGAATGAACGTAAAATCATTCCCCCATTTTTATAGCGATCTCGCTGGTTTGAAATAAAATTTCCCAAGGACCAAGCAGTTAATTTTTCTTCTCCCTTCAACACTTTTTGTTCCACAGGTTGAAGTACGTGCGGATGACTTCCAATGACCATATCAGCACCTTGGTCGTAACAAAATTTCTCCCACTTTTTCTGATAATCACCCGGTAAATCTTTGTATTCTTCGCCCCAATGCATGGTGCAAATAATGTAATCAACTCCCATTTTACGTGCTTTAGCAAAATCTTTTAGCATCATGCTAGAGTCAATGTAATTTACAATTAGAGGTTTTTTGACACTCAAACCATTTGTAGAATAGGTGTAATTTAGCAGGGCTACTTTGAAACCATTTTTATCGATAAGCAAAGGGTAATTTTTGTCACGTTCAGCTTGAGAACGAAAAGTTCCAGTATGTTTTACGCCAAGTTTATCTAAGACGTCCAATGTACCGATTATGCCTTTTTTTCCTCCATCACATGCATGATTATTTGCTGTAATAATGACATTAAAACCAGCATCAACGACAGCTTCACTCAACTGTGGTGGTGCCGAAAATTGAGGATAACCTTTGTAGGGCTTACCTGCGTGTGTGACTTCTAAATTTGCAATTGAAAAATCTGCTTTAGAAATGATGGGTTTAACGAATTTGAAACAATCTTTGTAGTCGTAGGAATTGTTATTTTTATTAAATGCCGCCGCAATTTGACCGCCATGTTGCATGATATCACCTACAAACAATAGTGAAAGTTTGTCTTGAGAGAATGAACAAAAATTCACAAGCACTGCTAGAATTAACAACCTGATTTTCAGTTTAAATCTTTGACCCTGTAACATGTATGTTTAAATTGTGTTTCTTGAAATTGTTTTTTACGATTCGATTTATGTAACTAATTTACACCCCAAAAAGTAGGGCAAACTTACTAAAATAAAATGACATGTTCCCATACTACTTGATTGTAATTCAACTGACAAAAAAACCTAGAAACCTCAGTTCGATTAATAAAGTGCCAATTGTAAAGATAAATCTACATCATATTTGATAGCTGGTTTTTTAGGAAAAAAGCTATACGCAATTAGGCCTGAAATAAGATTTGAAATGAAGTTAGTG
>JBIKSI010000008.1:0-41486 GCA_044348665.1 Crocinitomicaceae bacterium | reverse complement strand
TCTCACAAAACTCCTCGTAAAATGTAGGGCTTACTTTTGAAAATCAAATAAAAAAACCACTAAACACTGGGTTGTAGGTTGAAAAATCCCCGATTCTAATTTTTATCGGACACTAGTGTTATTAAGTTTTGAATTTGATAAAAAGATTGCGGAAGATAGTATCAAAAACCGTGAAAAAATAAAAGTCAAAAACATCGAATTGAGTTTGGCAAATAAGAAAAATGAACAATACAAAGAACGTATTATTTACTTAGTTTTGGGTTTATTACTTTTACTTGCAATGATTGCATTTATCTTTAATCGTTTTCAATTGATTAAGAAACAAAAATTCACCATTGAAAAACAAAAGGTAGAAGTGGAAAGTCAAAACACTGTTATTGAAGAGATTAATAATCAACTTCATTCTTCTATTTCTTATGCGCAAATGATTCAAGAGGCTGTTTTGCCCGCTTACGATTTGAGTGAAATGTTTGAAGATTCCTTTTTAATTTATCAACCAAAAGATATTGTAAGCGGCGATTTTTACTGGCTAGAACGGAAAAACAATAAAAAATATTTTGGTGTCGCAGATTGCACAGGACATGGAATTCCAGGAGCATTCATCTCCATGATTGGAACGATTTTACTAAACGAAATTTATAACTCTAAAAAAATCACTGAAACCCATTTGATGCTGAATGAATTATCTCGTTTGGTTCAATTAACCCTCATGACAAAGGAAAATAAAATCCTGAATGACGGAATGGATATATCCATGTGTGTTTATGATGAAGTTTCAAAAGTTGTTCAATTCTCAGGCGCAAATAATCACTTTTATGTGCTTTCTGAAAACGATAAATTACTTGTTAATGATTCCTTTTTAGATCCAAAAGAATCTGCAAATGGTTGTCATATTTTCAAAATCAATGCAGATAAAAAACCCATTGGGAAACAAGCAAAAAATGATGAAGGTTTTTCACAAAAGGACATTCAACTTCAAAAAAATGATGCGCTTATATTGATGTCTGACGGATTTGTTGATCAATTCGGAGGTCCAGAATCAAAAAAAGGCGGTAAAAAATATAAAGCCTCGCAACTTGAATCGCTTTTATTGAAAGAATATCCCAATCAAACTATGCAAAATATAAAGCAAAAGTTAATGGAATCTTTTTCAGACTGGAAAGGCGAACTCGAACAAGTTGACGATGTTTGCATCATAGGAATAAGGGTTTAGTGCAAACGGGTCAGTTTATCCTGAGCTTGTCGAAGGGATGTTTGTATGATAGGTGTCCGTGTCTAAGCTTGATAGATTTTTATAAAAAAACAAAACCCTTCATTATTTCTAACAAAGGGTTTCTATATATTAACGCTTCTTTCTATCTGAGTAAATCAGGAAGGAGAAACGGAAAAGAGCCGAATTAACGGCTCTTATAGTTGTTACAAAGATAATTAGAAATAGAGTTTATAATATAGAATGTCCAATATAATTTTCAATTCTTAACTCTCAATTCTCAATTCTTCATTTATTTACATCATTCCACCCATTCCGCCAGGCATTCCTCCGCCCATTGGCATTGGAGAATCTTCTACTTCGTCAGCGATAACACATTCGGTAGTTAAGAACATAGCAGCAATTGAAGATGCATTTTCTATAGCAATACGAGTAACTTTTGTTGGATCAATTACTCCGGCTGCATACAAGTTTTCAAATACTTCTGTTCTTGCATTGTAACCAAAATCATCTTTTCCTTCTTTTACTTTTTGTACGATTACTGCTCCTTCACCACCTGCATTCGCAATGATTTGACGCAACGGTTCTTCAACTGCACGTTTTACAATTGCAATCCCTGTGTCTTCGTCTTCGTTGATTCCTTTTAGGTTTTCCAAAGCAGCAATTGAACGAATTAAAGCAACTCCACCACCAGGTACAATTCCTTCTTCCACAGCAGCACGAGTAGCAGCTAATGCATCGTCAACACGGTCTTTTTTCTCTTTCATTTCAACCTCAGTTGGAGCACCAACATAAAGCACAGCAACACCACCAGCTAATTTAGCCAAACGTTCTTGCAATTTTTCTTTGTCGTAATCCGATGTTGTTGATTCAATTTGTGCTTTAATTTGATTCACGCGAGATGCAATATCTTCTTTTTTACCAGCACCATTGATAATTGTTGTATTGTCTTTATCTATTTCAATTTTTTCTGCTGTTCCCAACATATCCATCGTTGCACCTTCTAATGTGTAACCTCTTTCTTCAGAAATAACTTGAGCACCAGTCAAAATTGCGATATCTTCCAACATTGCTTTTCTTCTGTCACCAAATCCTGGAGCCTTAACAGCTGCAATTTTCAGTGAACCACGAATTCTATTTACAACTAAAGTTGCAAGTGCTTCTCCGTCTAAATCTTCAGCAATAATTAACAATGCTTTTCCTGATTGCACTACTGGTTCCAAAATTGGTAACAATTCTTTCATATTTGAGATTTTTTTCTCATAAATCAAGATCAACGGATTTTCCATTTCTGTTACCATTTTTTCCGTGTTTGTAACGAAATATGGAGACAAATATCCTCTGTCGAATTGCATTCCTTCTACAGTTTTAACTTCTGTTTCAGTTCCTTTCGCCTCTTCAACGGTGATCACACCATCATTACCAACAACCTTCATTGCTTCTGCGATTAATGAACCAATTGTTTCATCATTGTTTGCAGAAATAGATGCAATTTGCTTGATTTTGTCGTTATCAGACCCAACTTCTTTTGAAATTGTTTTCAAGTTCGCAACAATTGCTGTTACCGCTTTGTCTATTCCTCTTTTTAAATCCATTGGATTTGCTCCAGCAGCAACATTTTTCATTCCTGCAGATACAATGGCTTGAGCCAGAACTGTAGCGGTTGTTGTTCCATCTCCTGCAATATCAGCGGTTTTAGAAGCAACTTCTTTTACCATTTGTGCACCCATGTTTTCAATTGGATCTTTCAATTCAATTTCTTTTGCAACCGTAACACCATCTTTAGTGATTTGCGGAGCACCGAATTTTTTACCGATTACTACATTTCTACCTTTTGGTCCTAATGTTACTTTCACTGCATTCGCTAATGCATCAACTCCTTTTTTTAATTTTTCTCTCGCTTCTACGTCGAAATATATTTCTTTTGCCATTTTAATTTTTATTTTTTTTGAAAAATAAAAAGACTTAAGACTTTAAGAATAAAGACATAAGACTTTAAATTTCCTTGGTTACTAATTATTTTTTTAATCAGACAAATATGAAACAAAAAATCAAAATTATGTTTTTATCAAGTAAAAACAGTCTTAGGTCTTTTGTCTAATGTCTATTAATCTTCTTTAAGATAAAATTCCATAAATATCAGATTCCTTCATAATCAAATAATTTTTCGATTCGATTTTGATTTCAGTTCCTGAATATTGACCATAAATCACAGAATCACCAACTTTTACAGTCATTGGCTCATCTTTTTTACCATTACCAACCGCAACTACTGTCCCTTTTAGAGGTTTTTCTTTTGCAGTGTCAGGGATAATTAATCCACTTGCTGTTTTTACTTCTGCTGGCGCTGGTTCAATAAGAACGCGATCCGCCAAAGGTTTTAATAATGTTGACATTGTATGTAAAAATTTAATTGTTTGATGTCACATGTGACGAAAATTATGCCATTGAATTCAAAGTTAAAAAATGGCAGTATTAAACTTGTTTGTGCAATTTGTTATGGCAAATTAGTGACAAAATGACATATTTATTCATAATTTTTAACATTTTTTCCTACCAATAATTTTTTAATTTAATTTATTCTTAACTTTGCATTTTTAATAATTGAATTATGATTTTAGGTGCATTAGGTCCGACTGAAATAATATTAATTTTAGCAATTGTGCTTTTATTATTTGGAGGTAAAAAAATTCCAGAACTTATGAAGGGTTTGGGAAAAGGTATGAAAGAATTTAAAGACGCCTCTAAAGGGGAAAGTCAAGAAACTAAAACTGAAGTAGTTGAAAAATAAGTACTTTTACAATTAAAGAAATGATTTCTTAATTTTGTTTACCGTAGCTTATTCTCCACTATTTTTTTTCGAACAATTGAATTTTACTAAGAGATTTGAATAATATTATTTGAATCTCTTTTTTTTTAAGAGTGCTCATGTTGATTTTTACTAAAAAAGAAAAAATAAACTAAGAAACCACTCAGTATGAGAACAATACTCCAAATCGTATCTTGAAATGTAAAAATTGTCAAACTCACACATATTAGTATGGCAAAAATTAAGTATAAAAACGGGATGATGGGATAACCAATTGCCTTGTAAGGTCTGTTTGCATCTGGCATTTTTCTTCTCAAAACAAATAGGCCAGCAATTGTTACAATATAAAATATCATTGATCCAAAGGTTGCAAATTTAATGAGGATTTGATAAGACCCTGAAAAACATAATGTTGCTGCCCATACGCCTTGAGTCCACAGCGCAAACCCAGGCACACCTGCAGTATTTAATTCACTTGCTTTTTTGAAAAATAATTTTTCATTTGACATGGCATAAAACAAACGAGAACCTGACATTATTAATCCGTTATTACATCCAAAAGTTGAAATCATGATTAATCCAGCCATCAAAAACTTGGCGCTATCACCAAACATCATGTAGGCGGCTGATGTCCCTACACGACTTTCGCTTGCAAATTGAATCCCTGAAGCTACGATACCGTCGTGTGTGTAGGCTAAACTTGGATCTACTGGTTTACCTAAAAGTGGCAAGAGTCCTAGATACGCAATATTGGCTAAAAGGTAAAAAATGGTTACGATGAAAGTTCCCAAGAACAAACTTCTAGGTAAATTTCTTTCTGGATTTTTAATCTCTCCAGCGATAAATGTAACATTGTTCCATGCGTCACTCGAAAACAGTGAATTAATAATTGTAGTTGAAATCGCTATGATTAGTCCCCAAGTTGTCAGTAAACTAATACTTATTTCATTTGTTTTTTCATTCAATACGGTTTTTTTAGCAGTCCATGTATCTTTAAAATTTTCATCAAAATAGCCTGATTTGATACTCAAATAAATTCCAACAACAATTAATATGAAGAGGGCTATTAATTTTGAACTTGTGAAAATATTTAAAACAATTTTACCGTATTTTACACCTTTGCTATTCAGATAGGTTAAAAATAGAATACTTGCTACTCCTACTAAATTTACATACGTTAGTTGAAAGTCACCAATGGAAAGGAACGGTTTAAATAGTATGGGGAAAAATACTCCTGTAAATTTACCAAAGGCAACTCCAACTGCAGCAATTACTCCAGTTTGAATTACGGTAAATACTGTCCAGCCGTATAAAAATGAAGGCAATCTTCCAAAGGCTTTTTGAATATAGACAAACTGACCGCCTGCTTGAGGAAACATGGCAGCTAATTCTCCATAACTTAAGGCTCCAAACAAGGTGATGATCCCCGTTAACACCCATGTGAAAAGTAACCAACCTGAACTACCCAAGTCTTTTGCCATATCGGATGAAACTATGAAAATTCCTGAACCAATCATACTTCCGGCAACAATAAAGGTGGCATCTAATAGGCCCAAGGATTTTTTGATTTCCATAATTTATTTATTAAAAAAAGTCCTGTCTCATTCGAAACAGGACCTTTTCAATTATTTAATTTTATTTTTCTTCGTCATTTAGATTTTCTGAAGCATTTAATATTGAGTCATGACCTCTAAGTGATTGTTCAAAATTAAATTCATTCACTTTGCTATGACGTCTACTGTATGCGAAATAAACTAGAAATCCTACGGCAGTCCATATTAGGAAGGCAATCCAAGTTTCAGTTTTAACAAAAAACATCAATCCAACATTAAATAATGTACCTAGGACTGAAACCACTGGTAAAAAAGGGGTTTTAAAAGGTCTTGGTAAATCTGGTTGTTTGATTCTCAAAATTAGAACTGCAACAGAAATCATAGAGAACGCTAACAAGGTTCCCATTGAACACATTTCAGCAACTTTGTCAATCGGGGTCAAAGATGCAACGATTGAAATTATGAATCCTACAATTAAAGTGCTTCTAAATGGAGTTTTAAATTTTTTGTGCACAACTCCAAATATTTTGAAAGGCAACAAACCATCTTTTGCCATACCAAGGAATACACGTGTTTGGCCTAACATCATAACTAACATAACTGAAGTTAATCCCGCAACAGCAGCAATCGTAATCAATACAGTAGCCCAAGGCATACCAATACCTTCAAAGGCTGAAGCAACAGGAGCTTTAATGTCTAAATCCTTGAAACCAACCATTCCAGTCAATACCAAGGAAACTGCAATGTATAAAACTGTACAGATAATTAATGATGCAATAATTGCGAATGGTACATCTTTTTTGGGGTTAATCGCTTCACCCGATTGTGTAGATACAGCATCAAAACCTATGTAAGCAAAAAATACTATGCTTGCCGCGGTTAAAACGCCACCAAATCCCCAACCGTAATGAGAAACGCCATCAATTATTTCTGGCGCTGGTACAAAAGGAGTATAATTTGCTGTGTCGATAAAGAAGAAGCCCACAAAAATTACAAATAAAACTACAGCCAATTTTAAGATTACAATTAAATTATTTGTTTTTGCTGCTTCCTTAATTCCTTTAACTAAAATAGCGGTTACCACCCAGGTAATCAAAAATGCTGGTAAATTAAATGAAAATGAACCATGGCTTGTAATGTCTGCTACTAACTGAGAATTGCCTGCCTTTTCCGCAACTTTTATAGCTGCTGCTGATTTTTCAGCATAAGTCGCAGGGTCATTTAACAGCCACATGGGGGGATGAATTCCGCATTGATGAAGCAGTTTTTCAAAGTAACCACTCCACGCTACTGCTACAGTGGTTGCGCCCATCATATATTCTAAAATTAAGTTCCAACCAATAATCCATGCAAAAACTTCTCCCATTGTTCCATAAGAATAGGCATAGGCTGATCCTTCAACAGGTAAAACTGAGGCAAATTCAGCATAACATAAAGATGCGAATAAGCAACCTACTCCTGCAATTGCAAATGCAATAGCCAATCCTGGTCCAGCATGATTATGAGCTGCGATTCCCGTTAATGTGAAGATTCCCCCGCCTATAATTGCTCCAATTCCTAGTGATGTTAATCCCCATTTTGTTAGTACTCGTTTAAGCTCACTTTTTTTCATGTCTGCCTCAAAGGCACTCATTGGTTTTACTCGCCAGTTATTTTTAGCCATGATATTTATTTTTGTTTTTTTCGCAGTAAATATAGTTATTTTTGTGTTTTACCATGAAATTTTTAAATTAATTTATTTTATTTGCGTAATTTTAGGCCTTACTTTATTTATAGTATTAATACAAAATGACACAAAACCAACTTGAGTTTTCAAAGCGATCTCGAAAAGCAATTTTGTTTTTTGTGGTTTTGTTTATTGTTGTTACCATTATTCCAAGGTTGATTTTAATTTCAAAAAAACCGAGTGAATTTGTGTTTACCCAAACAGACTTCGAAAAGAAAGAATTTAAGAAAAATAAATATCAATTTTCGAAGAATAATTATTACAAATCTAAATTTAATAAGAAATCTAGATACAAGCGTCCAGATAAAAAGTTTGATCCAAATAAGTATGCCCCTTCAGATTGGATGAAGCTTGGGATGAGTCAAAAACAAGCAGATTTAATTATTCGCTTCGGAAAAAGAGGTTTTTATTCAGATGAAGATCTTAGAAAGGTATTCGTGATTTCAGATGAATTTTTTAACATAATTAGAGACTCACTTTACTATCCTGAAAAAAGAAAAGTCGAAAGTCCTAAGTTTGAGGTAGAAAAAAAGAAATTTATTTTGGAAATAAATCTTGCAACTGAAGAGGAGTTGGTTTCAATTCCGGGTATTGGTTCTTATTTTGCTAAAAACATCATAAAACGGAGAGATGCTTTGGGAGGATTTATTAATAAAACGCAACTGTTGGAGGTTTGGAAAATGGATGAAGAAAAACTTGCTGCAATGGAAGAATATATTTCGATTGATCCGAGTTTAATTCGACCAATTGATTTAAACAACGCGACCGCTGAAGAACTTAAGAAAAATCCATATTTTAACTGGAATATTGCAAACTCAATTGTGAAAATGAGAAATCAAATGGGAGGTTTTTCCAAAATAGAAGATATCAAACGATCTGTTTTAGTCGATGATGATTTCTTCAATAAAGTAAAACCTTATTTAACTTTATAAAATAATAAGAATGTTAGAAAATGAAATAAAAAGTGTGGTGAGAGATGTTCCTAATTTTCCCAAAGAAGGAATATTATTCAAAGACATTTCAACAATAATGATGAATCCAGAATTATCAAATAAGATTTTAGACCAATTATTTGATCTTTATTCAAACAAAGGAATTACAAAAATTGCAGGAATTGAAAGTCGCGGTTTTCTTTTTGCTTATCCACTAGCTATGCGAATGAATGTTCCTTTTGTGTTAATTAGAAAAGAAGGGAAACTGCCCTACGATAAAATTTCTTTTTCTTACGATTTAGAATACGGCTCGTCGGTGGTTGAAATGCATAGCGACGCAATCACAGCTGGCGATAAAGTGTTGATTCATGATGATTTATTGGCGACTGGTGGATCTGCGTCTGCTGCGGCTGAGTTGATATTAAAGGCTGGCGGTGAAGTTACAGCATTCAATTTTTTAATTGGTCTGAACTTCTTAAATGGAAATGAAAAATTAAGTAAATATTGCAGTGATATTGTTAATTTAGTAAATTATTAAAAAAAAGATGTATACTATTGTATTTTTCAAATAATTATGTATCTTTGCAGTCCTTTAGAATAAAAATTTAAAATAATATAAACAAAAATATGTTAATAGTTCCAGTTAAAGAAGGGGAAAACATCGAAAGAGCCCTTAAGAAGTACAAGAAAAAATTTGACAAAACTAATGTCATGAAACAATTAAGAGCTCGTAAAGAGTTTATTAAACCTTCTGTGATTAACCGTCAAGGTAGAATCCGTGCTACATACAGAGAGCGTATGATTTCTATGGAACAATAAAAAATTGTAAAACTTTTTTTAAAATTTTACGTTAAGGAGCTTATAGCTCCTTTTTTTATGCTTGAAAGTTTCGAACTATTTTTAATAACTGAAAAACGGTATTCATTACATACCTGTCAAGCATATTTGATTGATCTCAAACAGTTTTTTGATTTTATTGATGAGAATCATGATTTTGATATAAAAGAAATCAATCACCATCTGATTCGATCTTGGATGGTTTCTTTGATTGAGAATAAACTAGAATCAAAATCTGTTAATAGAAAGTTAGCTAGTTTGAGAACTTTTTTTAGATGGGCATTGAAGAATAGTTTGATAGAGGTAAATCCCGCAATAAAAATAAACGGTCCAAAACAACATAAAAAACTTCCTTCTTTTGTAAAAGAAAAGGAATTGGACAAAACAAAACTTGAAGACCTTTTTTCTGATGATTTTGAAGGGGTGCGCGACAAACTTATGTTTGAATTGTTTTACCAAACAGGAATCCGTTTGAGCGAGTTGATTGAACTGAAGGAGAAAAACATTACTTCCAATTCAATAAAAGTACTCGGGAAACGTAATAAAGAACGAATTATTCCGATTTCTGAAAATTTAACAAATTTTATTTCGACATATAAAGAATTAAAAAACAGTATGTTAATAGATTCTACTGATTTTTTATGTCTCATAAATGGAAATAAATTGTATCCTAAGTTTGTTTATAGAAAAATTAATTACTACCTTAGCTTGGTAACAAGTTTGGAAAAAAAGAGTCCGCACATCCTAAGGCATTCATTTGCAACTCACATGCTAAATAATGGTGCTGGTTTGGAAACGTTAAAAGGCCTGCTTGGACATGCGAGTCTAGCAGCAACTCAAGTTTATACTCATAACTCGTTCGCGCAATTAACAAATATTTATTCATCAGCTCACCCACGTGGGCGCAAAAAAAACTAAGTCATGGAAATCAAAGTTCATTCAGTACATTTTTCAGCAGATAAAAAATTAGTTGAGTATGTAAATGAAAAAGTTAATAAATTAGATCTATTTTTTGATAATATTGTCTCAGGCGAAGTTTTTTTAAGAATTGATAAGTCTAGTGACAAAGAAAATAAAATCAGTGAAGTAAAAATTTTGGTACCAGGAAAAGAGCTTTTTGCCAAAAAACAATGCAAGACTTTTGAGGAAGCAATAAGTTTATCTGTAGAGGCGCTTAGAAAACAAGTTGAAAAAGCGAAAAAAGTTGCGATTTAATTTATTGTAAATAAACATTTTAGGATGAGGCTTCACGTGATGCCTCATTTTTTTTTGTTTTTTTTTCAAAAAACACTTGCAGATAAAAATTTTATTCATACATTTGCAATCCGAAACCGATAAGGAATTCGGAAAATTTAAGAAAAACGTTCTTTTAAATATCATTATTTCAATATTGCCGGTGTAGCTCAGTTGGCCAGAGCAGCTGATTTGTAATCAGCAGGTCGGGGGTTCGAATCCCTCCACCGGCTCAATATTGGGGGTGTCGCATAGTGGCTATTGCATCAGACTGTAAATCTGCCACCGTAAGGTATCGTTGGTTCGAGTCCATCCACCCCCACAACATTGAAAATAAAAAAAGCGGGAGTAGCTCAGTTGGTAGAGCGTCAGCCTTCCAAGCTGAGGGTCGCGAGTTCGAATCTCGTCTCCCGCTCAATTTTAAAAGAACTTTGCCGGTGTAGCTCAGGGGTAGAGTGCTTCCTTGGTAAGGAAGAGGTCACGAGTTCAAATCTCGTCATTGGCTCATACAGTGTTTCATCCAAAAAAAGATATGGGTGAAATTTTGTATATATTAAAGTTGGCAATTTATTAATAACAAAGTAACAAACAAAAAAAATGGCTAAGGAAAATTTTAATCGTTCCAAACCACACGTAAACATCGGAACAATCGGACACGTAGATCATGGTAAAACTACATTGACTGCTGCGATTTCAAGCGTGTTATCAGCTAAAGGTTTAGCTGCAGTTCGTGATTTCTCTTCAATTGATAATGCTCCTGAAGAAAAAGAACGTGGTATTACAATCAACACTTCTCATATTGAGTATGAAACTTTAAACCGTCACTACGCTCACGTTGACTGTCCAGGTCACGCGGATTACGTAAAAAACATGGTTACTGGTGCTGCTCAAATGGATGGTGCAATTTTAGTGGTTGCTGCAACTGATGGTCCAATGCCTCAAACTCGTGAGCATATCCTTTTAGGTCGCCAAGTAGGTGTTCCAAGAATGGTTGTTTTCATGAACAAAGTAGATATGGTTGACGACGAAGAGTTGTTAGAGCTAGTTGAAATGGAAATTCGTGAATTGTTGTCTTTCTATGATTATGATGGTGACAATGCTCCAGTTATTCAAGGTTCTGCTTTAGGTGCATTGAATGGTGAAGAAAAATGGGTTGCTAAAGTTGATGAGTTAATGGATGCTGTTGATAGCTACATTGAACTTCCTCCACGTGAAGTTGACAAACCATTTTTGATGCCAGTTGAAGACGTGTTTACAATTACAGGTCGTGGTACAGTTGCTACAGGTCGTATTGAAACAGGAGTTATCAACTCTGGTGAAGCAGTAGATATCTTAGGTATGGGTGATGTTAAATTATCATCAACTGTAACAGGTGTTGAAATGTTCCGTAAAATCTTAGATAGAGGTGAAGCAGGTGATAACGTAGGTCTTTTATTAAGAGGTATTGAGAAATCTCAAATTAAAAGAGGGATGGTTATTTGTAAACCAGGTTCTACTAAGCCTCATACTGATTTCAAAGCTGAAATTTATGTATTGAAAAAAGAAGAAGGTGGACGTCACACTCCATTCCATAACAAATACCGTCCACAGTTTTACTTCCGTACTACTGACGTTACAGGAGAAATCTTCTTAACAGATGGTCGTGAAATGGTTATGCCAGGTGATAACGTTTCTATTACAGTAAAATTAATCGTTCCTGTAGCGATGGACAAAGGTTTACGTTTCGCAATCCGTGAGGGTGGTAGAACTGTAGGTGCTGGTCAAGTTACAGAAATCGTTGCTTAATTTATTAAGTAAATAAATACTAGTGAAAGGGGAGCTTGCCTCCCCTTTTTATGCGGGTGTAGCTCAGCTGGTAGAGTAGTGGTCTCCAAAACCATTGGTCGTGAGTTCGAATCTTACCGCCCGCGCAATTATAAGAACACAAAACAAAATAAAGTGTCAAAATTTAAAAATTACTTCAATGAAACTGTGAACGAAATGCGTCACAATGTTTCTTGGCCAACTTGGAAAGAACTACAAAGCAACACCATTATCGTGGTTGTTGCTACTGTTATTTTTGCATTATTGATTTTTGTTATGGATTTTACTTTTGGAATTTCCGCTGCAGATGATAAATCATTTTGGAAAGGTGCTTTAGGTTTTATTTACCACATGTTTAAATAGACTCAAAAAAATGGGAGAAATTAAAAAAAGATGGTACGTTGTTCGTGCTGTTAGTGGTAAAGAGAAAAAAGTTAAAGAATACCTTGAACTAGAAATAACAAGACATAATTTGAATGATTTTGTTGAGCAAGTTCTTATTCCAACTGAAAAGGTTTTCCAAATCAAAAATGGAAAGAAAATCAGCAAGGAAAAATCTTATCTTCCAGGTTACGTATTAATTGAAGCTGCCTTAGTTGGTGAGGTTCCTCACGTAATTAAAGGTATTCCAAATGTTATCGGCTTTTTAGGAGCTGAAAAAGGAGGAGAACCTGTTCCAATGAGACTTGCTGAAGTAAATAGAATTTTAGGGAAAGTTGACGAATTATTGGAAACTGAGGAAGAAATGAAAATTCCTTTCGTAGTTGGTGAGCCAGTTAAGGTAATTGATGGTCCTTTCAATAATTTCTCTGGAGTGATTGATGAGATCAATGAGGATAAGAAAAAACTTAAAGTGATGGTGAAAATTTTTGGAAGAAAAAATCTTCTTGAGTTGAGCTACATGCAAGTTGAAAAAGAAATATAAAGTTGTATTAACCGTAGAAGTGGATTTATTGATTAAAGCTTCCCTTTAATTTCCACGTTTGACTACATAATTTATAAATAAATGGCTAAAGAAGTAGCAGCATTGATCAAATTACAGATCAAAGGTGGCGCAGCTAATCCAGCTCCTCCAGTAGGACCAGCTCTTGGTGCGAAAGGGGTAAACATCATGGAGTTCTGTAAGCAATATAACGCTAGAACACAAGATAAACCTGGAAAAGTGTTGCCATGTGTAATCACTGTTTATAGTGATAAGTCTTTTGATTTTATTATCAAAACGCCTCCAGCAGCAATCCAAATCATGGAGTCAGCTAAGATTAAAAAGGGTTCTTCAACTCCAAATAAATCTAAAGTTGGTTCGATTTCTTGGGATCAAGTAAAATTGATCGCTGAAGACAAAATGACTGATTTCAATTGTTTTACAATTGATTCAGCGATGTCGATGATTGCAGGTACGGCAAGAAGTATGGGTATAACTGTTAAGGGTGGTGATGCGCCTAAAACTAAATAATTGTAAGACATGGCAAGAGTATCTAAAAAGAGAAAAGAGGTGTTAGCTAAATATGATTTAGCGAAACCTTACAGCTTAGTTGAAGCATGTGATTTAGTGAAGAACATCACTACAACAAAATTCGATGCTTCGGTTGATATCAGTGTAAGATTAGGAGTTGATCCTAGAAAAGCAAATCAAATGGTTCGTGGAACTGTTGCATTACCTCATGGTACTGGAAAGGATGTGAAAGTATTAGTACTTTGTACACCTGATAAAGAAGCTGAGGCTAAAGCTGCGGGAGCAGAATACGTTGGTTTGGATGATTACATTGAGAAAATCAAAGGAGGATGGACAGACATTGACGTAATTATTACAATGCCATCAGTAATGGGTAAGGTTGGTGCATTAGGTAGAGTATTAGGTCCTAGAGGTTTAATGCCTAATCCAAAAACTGGAACTGTTACTATGGAAGTAGGAAGAGCTGTTGAGGAAGTTAAAGCTGGTAAAATTGACTTTAAGGTTGATAAATATGGAAATATCCATACTTCAATTGGAAAAGCAAGTTTTGAAGGAAATAAAATTAGTGAAAATGCTATGGAATTAATCCAAGCGTTGAACAAATTGAAACCGTCTGCAGCTAAAGGAACTTACATCAAAAGTATCTTCATTAGTTCAACAATGAGTCCAAGTATTCAAATTGATGCTAAATCTGTGGTAGCTTAAAAACTTAGTATTATGACAAAAGAAGAAAAAGCTAAATACATAGATGAACTAGCAGCAGAGTTATCGCAAGCTGGTATTTTTTACCTTGCAGATACTTCTGAAATGACTGTGGAAACTATCAATCAATTACGTAGAAGATGTTTTCAATCTGACATTCGCTTAAAAGTTGTTAAAAATACACTTTTACAAAAAGCAATGGATCGTGTAGAGGGTAGAGATTACAGTGAACTTTCACAAGTGCTGTCTGGTCCAACATCTATTATGTTTGCTGAAGTAGGTAATTTACCTGCTAGAATCATTAAAGATTTCCGTAAGAAAAGTGAAAAACCACTTCTTAAAGGAGCTTTCATTGACGAAGCTATCTTTATCGGTGATAATCAATTAGAAGCTCTAACTACTTTAAAAAGTAAAGAAGAACTTGTTGGTGAAATCATTGGATTGCTTCAAAGTCCTGCTAAAAATGTTATCTCTGCCCTTAAAGGTCAAGGTGGTAAGATTGCAGGCATCTTAAAAACTCTTGAAGAAAGAGCTTAGTTAAAAATTATTGTGTAACATTTTTTAAATTAAATAAAAATGGCTGATTTAAAGCAAATTGCGGAAACGCTAGTTAACTTAACAGTTAAAGAAGTAAATGAACTTGCAACTATCCTTAAGGATGAGTATGGAATTGAACCAGCTGCAGCTGCTGCAGTAATGGTTGCTGGTGGCGCTGCTGATGGTGGTGAAGCTGCTGCAGAAAAAACTGAATTTGACGTAATTTTGAAAGCAGGTGGTGCTAACAAATTAGCAGTAGTTAAATTAGTAAAAGAATTAACTGGTAACGGTTTGAAAGAATCGAAAGATTTAGTTGATGCTGCTCCATCTACGTTGAAAGAAGGAATTTCTAAAGACGAAGCTGAAGCACTTAAAAAATCTCTAGAAGAAGCGGGAGCTGAAGTTGAGATTAAATAATTTATTACAATTTATTCAGGTTGAGGCACTGCTTTTTTTAGCAGTGCCTATTCCTGTTTATTTGCATTAAGTGCATAAAAGTCCTTTTTTTAAAATTAATTCTTTTAGCCTTGGCAACAACAAGCAACATATCGACAAGAGTCAATTTTGCGTCTAGCAAAAACAATTTTGAGTATCCAGACTTTTTGGATATTCAATTAAAATCCTTCCAAGAGTTTTTTCAATTAGAAACAACTCCTGAAAACAGAGACAGTGAAGGGTTATTTAAAGTATTCTCTGAGAATTTTCCAATAACTGATACTCGTAATCAGTTTGTATTGGAATTTTTGGATTATTTCATCGATCCGCCACGTTACACAATTGATGAGTGTATTGAACGTGGATTGACGTATAGTGTGCCTCTTAAGGCCAAATTAAAATTGTATTGTACAGATCCTGAACATGAAGATTTTGAAACAATAGTTCAAGATGTTTATTTAGGAACGATACCATATATGACTCCTAAAGGGTCCTTCGTGATTAATGGTGCAGAGCGAGTTATCGTTTCGCAATTGCATAGATCACCTGGTGTATTCTTTGGACAAAGTCGTCATGCCAATGGTACAAAGTTATATTCTGCACGTGTAATTCCTTTCAAGGGTTCTTGGATTGAGTTTGCAACAGATATTAACAACGTAATGTATGCTTACATCGATCGTAAGAAAAAATTACCTGTTACAACTTTGTTTAGAGCTATTGGTTATGAAACAGATAAAGATATCCTTGAAATTTTTGGTTTAGCTGACGAAGTTAAAGCAAATAAAACTAATTTGAAAAAATTGGTTGGTAGAAAATTAGCTGCGAGAGTTCTTAAAACATGGATCGAAGATTTCGTGGATGAGGATACTGGAGAGGTTGTTTCTATCGAAAGAAATGAGGTGCTTTTAGATCGTGAAACAGTTTTAGATGAAGATCACGCTGATTTGATTATCGATTCTGGTGTGGCAACTGTAATTTTACACAAAGAAGATGTAAATACAGCTGATTACACAATTATCTATAATACTTTACAAAAGGATACTTCAAATTCTGAAAAAGAAGCTGTTGAACATATCTATAGACAATTGCGTAATGCTGAACCACCAGATTATGAAACTGCGAAAAATGTATTTGATAAATTGTTTTTCTCTGATACTCGTTATGATTTAGGTGAGGTTGGTCGTTTCCGATTGAACAAAAAATTATATTCTGATGATGTTGAAACTTCAAGAGTTTTGACAAAAACTGATATTTTATCTATCATTAAATATTTGATTGAATTAATTAATTCAAAAGCAGACGTTGATGATATTGATCACTTGTCAAATAGACGTGTGAGAACTGTTGGTGAACAATTATATGCTCAATTTGGTGTTGGTCTTGCTAGAATGGCGAGAACAATTCGTGAGAGAATGAATGTTCGTGATAACGAGGTATTTACTCCGATCGATTTGATTAATGCGAAAACATTATCTTCTGTTATTAATTCATTTTTCGGAACAAATCAGTTATCTCAATTTATGGATCAAACAAATCCATTGGCGGAGGTAACACACAAAAGAAGACTTTCTGCTCTAGGGCCAGGTGGTTTATCTAGAGAAAGAGCAGGTTTTGAGGTACGTGACGTCCATTACACACATTATGGTCGTTTATGTACAATTGAAACTCCTGAGGGACCAAATATTGGTTTGATTTCTTCCTTGTGTGTTTTTGCAAAAGTGAATAAATTAGGATTTATTGAAACTCCTTACCGTGAAGTTAAAGAAGGTAAAGTTGAAATCAATCAAGAACCAATTTATTTAACAGCCGAAGAAGAAGACGAAAAAATGATTGCGCAAGCGATTGCTAAAATTGATGATAAAGGAAACTTTACTGATTTAGTAAAAGCAAGATTTGAAGGTGACTTCCCAGTGGTAGATCCTAAAGATTTACATTTAATGGATGTTGGTGCAAATCAGATTGCATCGATTGCAGCGTCATCTATTCCTTTCTTAGAGCATGATGATGCTAACCGTGCCTTGATGGGCTCGAACATGCAACGTCAAGCTGTACCATTGTTGAAACCAAATTCTCCAATTGTTGGAACGGGTATCGAGCGTTTAGTAGCGCGTGATTCTCGAGTTTTGGTTAATGCAGAAGGTTCAGGTGTTGTTGAGTATGTGGATGCAAATGAAATCGTAATTCGTTATGATTGGAATGAAGATGATAAATTAGTTAGTTTCGATAACGAAGTAACTAGATATTCACTTACAAAATTCAAAAAAACAAATCAAAGTACGACTATTAACTTAAAACCGATTGTTAAAAAAGGTGATTTAGTTCAAAAAGGTCAAGTACTTTGTGAAGGATATGCAACGCAACAAGGAGAATTAGCTTTAGGACAAAATCTTAAGGTGGCATTCATGCCATGGAAAGGTTATAACTTTGAGGATGCGATTGTGATTTCTGAAAAAGTTGTTCGTGATGATATTTTCACATCTATTCATATTGATGAATATTCATTGGAAGTGCGTGACACTAAACGTGGTATGGAAGAATTAACTTCTGATATTCCTAACGTAAGTGAAGAGGCAACCAAAGATTTAGATGAGAATGGTTTAATTCGAATTGGAGCTGAAATCCGTGAAGGTGATATCTTAATTGGTAAGATTACTCCTAAAGGTGAAACAGATCCTTCTCCAGAAGAAAAATTATTAAGAGCAATTTTTGGAGATAAAGCTGGTGATGTTAAAGATGCGTCTTTAAAAGCTGGTCCTTCTTTGAGAGGTGTGGTAATTGAGAAAAAATTATTTTCACGTTCTGTAAAAGATAGAAAATCAAAAGCTCAAGATAAGCCAATTTTAGAATCTTTGGATGCCGATTATGAAAAAGATATCGCTGCATTGAAAGAGAAATTAGCTGATAAATTGTTACAAATTTTAGGTGAAACCAAATCTACTGGAGTTTTTAATAATTTCAAAGAAGAGATTATCAAAAAAGGAAGTAAATTTTCTCAAAAGAATTTATTAGCAATTGATTATTCAATTGTAAATCCATCGGCTTGGACTGCTGAAGATAATTTGAATGCATTGATTGGAAGAGTTATACATAACTTTAATATCAAAGCAAATGATTTATTAGGAACTTACAAAAGAAAAAAATTCCACATTTCAGTTGGAGATGAATTGCCAGCAGGTATTGTCAAAATGGCTAAAGTTTACGTTGCTAAGAAACGTAAATTGAAGGTTGGAGATAAGATGGCAGGTCGTCACGGAAATAAAGGAATTGTTGCTAATATCGTTCGGCAGGAAGATATGCCATTCTTAGAAGATGGAACGCCTGTAGATATCGTATTGAATCCATTAGGGGTACCATCTCGTATGAACTTGGGACAGATTTACGAAACTGTTTTAGGTTGGGCTGGTGAAAAGTTAGGGATTAAATTTGCAACTCCAATTTTTGATGGTGCTAAGCCGTCTGAAATCGATGAGTGGACAGCTAAGGCAGGTGTTCCAACATCAGGGAAAACTTATTTATACGATGGAGGAACAGGTGATCGTTTTCACCAAACAGCTACGGTAGGAGTAATCTACATGTTGAAATTATCCCACATGGTTGATGACAAAATGCATGCTCGTTCAATCGGACCATACTCATTAATTACACAACAGCCACTTGGAGGTAAAGCTCAATTTGGAGGTCAAAGATTTGGTGAGATGGAGGTTTGGGCACTTGAAGCATTCGGTGCAGCAAATATTCTTCAAGAAATTTTGACTGTGAAATCAGATGACGTGATGGGTAGAGCTAAAGCGTATGAAGCAATCGTTAAAGGTGACAATATTCCTGAACCAGGAATTCCAGAATCATTTAATGTATTGTTACATGAATTAAGAGGTTTAGGTTTGAACATTTCAATGGATTAGTCCGATAGCTATCGGACCATTGTTGAATTTAAAAACAAGCAAGTAAAATGGCTTACAGAAAAGAAACACCAAAAAAGCAAAGTAGCTTTAATAAAATTACAATCTCATTGGCTTCTCCAGAAATTATTCTGGAGCAGTCAAGTGGTGAGGTATTAAAGCCAGAAACAATAAATTACCGAACTTATAAACCTGAAAGAGATGGTTTATTTTGTGAGCGTATTTTTGGGCCAGTAAAAGATTTTGAATGTCACTGTGGAAAATACAAACGTATCCGATATAAAGGAATTGTTTGTGACCGTTGTGGGGTTGAAGTTACTGAGAAAAAAGTACGTCGTGAGAGAATGGGACACATTTCATTGGTGGTTCCCGTTGCTCATATTTGGTATTTCCGTTCATTGCCAAATAAAATCGGATATTTATTAGGTCTTCCAACTAAAAAGTTAGATCAAATTATTTATTATGAGCGTTATGTAGTAATCCAAACTGGAGTTGCTACGGCATTGGATGGTTCTAATTTATCTTATTTAGACTTCTTAACAGAAGAAGAATACATGGATATTTTGGATACCTTGCCAAAAGAAAATCAATATTTAGAAGATACTGATCCAAATAAATTTATCGCAAAAATGGGTGCTGAGGCACTTTATGATTTGTTGAAAAGATTAGATTTGAATGAGATTTCTTATGATTTAAGACATAAAGCGAATAACGAAACTTCTGTTCAACGTAAAAACGAAGCTCTTAAAAGACTTCAAGTTGTTGAGGCAATGCGTGATTCTCAAAAAAGAATTGATAACCGTCCAGAATGGATGATTGTTAAAGTTGTTCCAGTTATTCCACCAGAATTAAGACCTTTAGTTCCTTTGGATGGTGGTCGTTTTGCAACATCCGATTTGAACGATTTATATCGTCGTGTAATTATTCGTAACAATCGTTTGAAAAGATTGATTGAAATTAAGGCTCCAGAAGTAATCTTGCGTAATGAAAAACGTATGTTGCAGGAATCTGTAGATTCACTTTTCGATAATTCAAGAAAATCAAGTGCTGTTAAGACTGACGCAAACCGTCCATTGAAATCATTATCTGATTCATTGAAAGGTAAGCAAGGTCGTTTCCGTCAAAATTTACTTGGAAAACGTGTTGATTATTCTGCGCGTTCAGTAATTGTCGTTGGTCCAGATTTGAAATTACACGAATGTGGTTTACCAAAAGACATGGCTGCGGAACTTTACAAACCGTTCATTATTCGTAAAATGATTGAGCGTGGTATTGTGAAGACAGTAAAATCAGCTAAAAAAATTGTTGATAGAAAAGAACCAGTTGTTTGGGATATTTTAGAAAGTGTATTAAAAGGTCACCCAGTTTTATTAAACCGTGCTCCAACTTTACACAGACTTGGTATTCAAGCGTTCCAACCAAAATTGATTGAAGGAAAAGCGATTCGTTTGCATCCATTGGTAACAACGGCATTCAACGCCGATTTCGATGGGGATCAAATGGCAGTTCATTTACCATTAGGAAATGCTGCAATCTTGGAGGCTCAATTATTAATGTTGGCTTCTCATAATATTTTGAATCCAGCGAATGGTGCACCTATTGCGGTACCATCTCAGGATATGGTTCTTGGATTATATTACATTACTAAAGGAAGATTTTCAACTCCTGAAAGAAAAGTAATTGGTGAAGGCGGTATTTTTTATTCTCCAGAGGAGGTAATTATTGCTCACAATGAAGGAAAATTAGAATTGCATGCTCCAATTAAAGTTAAATCTTATGATTTAGATGAAAATGGAGTTCCTGCGTTAATGATGATTGATACTACTTGTGGTCGTGTATTGTTTAACGAACGAGTTCCAAGAGAAGTTGGTTTCGTGAACGATGTATTAACTAAAAAGGCTTTAAGAGATATTATCGGAAATGTATTAAAAGTTTCTGGTACTGCTCGTACTGCTCAATTCTTGGATGACATCAAAGAATTAGGTTATCACATGGCATTTAAAGGTGGTTTATCTTTCAACTTAGATGATATTATTATTCCAAAAGAAAAAGAAATTTTGGTTGAAAAAGCTTCAAATGAAGTGAAAGACGTAATGATGAATTACAACATGGGTCTTATCACAAACAATGAGCGTTACAACCAAATCATTGATATTTGGACACATACAAACTCAAGATTGACTCACACATTGATGGAGCAATTGAAAAATGATAACCAAGGATTCAACTCAATTTATATGATGTTTGATTCTGGAGCGCGTGGTTCGAAAGAGCAAATTCGTCAGTTATCTGGGATGAGAGGTTTGATGGCAAAACCACAAAAATCTGGTGCCTCTGCACAAGAAATTATTGAAAATCCAATTCTTTCAAACTTTAAAGAAGGTTTATCGATTTTGGAGTACTTTATTTCTACGCACGGTGCTCGTAAAGGTTTGGCCGATACAGCTCTTAAAACTGCCGATGCGGGTTACTTAACTCGTCGTTTGGTGGATGTATCTCAAGATGTTATCATTAATCAAAATGATTGTGGTACTTTGAGAGGATTGGTTGCAACTGCATTGAAGAAAAATGATGAGATTGTTGAACCATTATATGATCGTATTACAGGAAGAACATCTGTTCATGATATTTATCATCCAGATACAGATGCATTAATAGTAAATGCAGGTGATATCATTTCTGAGGATGTTGCTGAGGCAATTGAGAAAGCTGGAATTGATGAAGTAGAAATTCGTTCAGTTTTGACTTGTGAAATGAGAAGAGGAGTTTGTTCGAAATGTTATGGACGAAATCTATCTACACATAGATTAGCTCAAGAAGGGGATGCTGTTGGTGTTGTAGCTGCTCAGTCAATTGGTGAGCCAGGTACGCAGTTAACATTAAGAACCTTCCACGTCGGTGGTACTGCTTCTGGTTCTTCTGATGAGTCTGATTTGAAAGCTAAAACTAATGGTGTATTGGAAATAGAAGAATTGAGAACAATTACTTTAAAAACTACTGATGGAGTAAGAGAAGTTGTTGTTGGTCGTTCTGCAGAATTAAAAATTACTGATGATAAATCAGGAATTACATTAATGACAGCTAATATTCCTTACGGTTCTGAGTTGGTTGCAGCAAATGGTTCTAAAGTTAAAAAAGGTGACGTTATTTGTAAATGGGATCCTTATAATGCGGTGATCATTTCTGAGGTTTCTGGTAAAATTGTTTTTGACAACATCATTGAAGGTATAACTTTCCGTGAAGAAGTCGATGAGCAAACTGGATTTACTGAAAAAGTAATTACAGAAACGAAAGATAAAAAGAAAAACCCTGCAATTCATATTATTGACCCTAAAACGAAAGAAGTTTTAAGAGAATATTCTTTACCAGTTGATGCACACATTTCTGTAAAAGAAGGTGATAAAGTGGAAGCAGGTGAGATTGTTGTTAAAATTCCAAGAGTTTCGGGAAGAACTGGAGATATTACAGGAGGTTTACCACGTGTAACTGAGTTGTTCGAGGCACGTAATCCTTCTAACCCTGCAGTTGTATCTGAAATTGATGGTATAGCTGAATTCGGTAAAATCAAAAGAGGAAATAGAGAGATTCAAATTACATCTAAAACAGGTGAAGTTCGTAAGTATTTAGTACCGCTTTCTAAACATATCTTGGTACAAGAAAATGATTTTGTAAGAGCTGGTAAACCATTGTCTGATGGTGCAGTGACTCCAAATGATATCTTAAATATTGAGGGACCAACTAAAGTTCAAGAATACATTGTTAATGAAATTCAAGAAGTTTACCGTTTGCAAGGGGTGAAAATTAACGATAAGCACTTTGAGGTAATTGTACGTCAAATGATGTTAAAAGTGGAAATCGTTGATGCAGGTGATACTCGTTTCCTTGAGGGTCAATCTGTTCATAAAGCTGACTTTATGGAAGAGAATGATGCTATCTTTGGAATGAAAGTAGTTGTTGATGCAGGAGATTCTACTGAATTGAAGCCAGGTCAAATTGTTAGTGCAAGAAAATTGAGAGATGAAAATTCTCAATTAAAACGTGCAGACAAAAACTTGGTGGATGCAAGAGATGCAGTTCCAGCTACTTCAACACCTTTGTTGCAAGGAATTACAAGAGCTTCTCTTCAAACACAATCGTTTATTTCAGCGGCATCGTTTCAAGAAACAACGAAAGTGTTAAATGAAGCTGCAATTTCAGGAAAAGAAGATCATTTATTAGGATTAAAAGAAAATGTGATTGTTGGACACTTAATCCCAGCAGGAACAGGAACTAGAAAATTCCAAAAAATGATTGTTGCTTCAAAAGAAGCCTTGGAAGAAATTCAAGCAAACTAAAAAAATAATAACTTTAAGGGCTACAATTTGTAGCCCTTTTTTTGGCTTAAAAAATGGAAAAGAAAACTGAAAACCAAATCAATATTGAATTAAACGAAGAAGTTGCAAGTGGGATTTATTCTAATCTAGCGATAATTACACATTCAAATGCCGAATTTGTTTGTGACTTTGTTCAAATGCTGCCTGGAATGCCAAAAGCTCAGGTGAAATCAAGAATTATTATGACACCTCAAAATGCAAAAAGATTGATGAGAGCTTTAATTGAAAATATTCAAAAATACGAGCAAAATATGGGTGTGATAAATGATAATGACTTACCAGGAACTCCACCAATGAATTTTGGAACACCAACAACTCAAGCTTAAAATAAAATTTTCTTGAAGAAATTTTTCATTTTTTTAAGTTTTATTCTTAATATTGTGGGTTAGATAAATAATAACTTATGAAATATTCGGCAGAAAATGCCATTGAATTTTCATTAAACATTAAAAATAAATAATTTACGTATGAAAATTGCTTTATATAGTTTACTGGTAATTTCTTTAATTGCTTGTTCCAAATATACAACACCTAAAAAAGTCACTAAAAAATTAACTGTTGGTACTTGGTTATTAAATGAGTTTTTCGAAGATGAAAAATCAATCATAAAAAAGTACAAGGATGTAAGTTTTACTTTTAGTGAGGAAGGAACTGTGGCGACTACAAGTGAATCAAAAGTTTCTGGGACTTGGGAACTTGGTAGTGACAAAGATCCAGCTATTATGTATTTGAATTTCCCTGAAACAGATAGTATGCATGTGCTTTCCGATGATTGGATTGTTTTTAAAATCAACAAGGAAGAATGTATTCTTAAAAGAAAAGTTGATGAGGAAAATTTTAGCTACGAATCTTCTTTTGACAGAGTTAGATTATTGAAAAAGAAATAATTTACTTATGACCACAACGATTTCAACCATTATTAATGATATTAGGTTAAAGTATTTTGAATTAAAAGAAAGTTTTCATCTTGAAAAAGAAAAATGTGCTGGGAAAGATGTAGAAATTTCTTTGCTTAATCAGCATGTTGAAGAATTAAATCAAAAGCTTATTAATTTAAAGAAGCAGTTAGATGATGTTCTAGTATCAAATCAAGAATTAGAATTATTGTTAGGAGAAGCCAATTCGAGGGCAATTGAAAGTTCATCAAATAGAAATTCAGAAATTGAAATTGATTTTTTAGTGAATGAAATTGATCAGTGCATTCAACAAATAAAGACAAATTTATGAGTAAAATTCCCTTAAAAATTGTTGTTGCAGGAAGAACCTATCCTTTAAGTGTAAATGAAGGGGAACAAAGAAAAGTATTGAAAGCTGCAGAAGATATAAACAATTCAATAAAATTGTTGCAAGAGACTTATGCAGTAAAAGATATGCAAGATTTATTAGCAATGACTGCATTACAACTTGCAACCAAATCAACTAATGCGCAACAACTTGAACCAGATTTTTCTGAAATTGAAGAATCATTAACGAATTTATTGAAAGATATTAATTCGTAAACATTACAAATCCCACTTTAGGGGTTAAATAAATAATACAAACAAAATGGATATATTAATAGGAGCAATTATAGGATTATTAGGCGGAGGAGTTGGTGTTTTCGTACTCCAAAATGTAATTTTAAAAAGTAAAAAAGAACAACTAATTAAAGACGCTGAACTTGAAGGTGAAAACATTAAAAAAGAAAAATTACTTCAAGCAAAAGAAAGGTTTTTAAAGCTTAAAGAAGAACATGAAGAGGTTGTAAAAGATCGTGAGAGAAAATTACAATCAAACGAAGATAGATTTAAGGCAAAAGAAAAAACCGTTTCTCAAAAAATTGAGGAATTAACGAGAAAAGAAAAAGAATTAGAGAAGGTACAAGCTGATTATGAGCACAAAACGGCTGCTATTGAAATTAAAAATCTTGAGCTGGACAAAATTCAACATAAAAGAGTAAGTGAATTGTCACGTATCAGTGGAATGTCTGTTGAAGAGGCTAAAAACATGATGATGGAGGCTTTGAAGGATGAAGCACGAACAGGAGCAATGGTTCACATCAAAGAAATCACGGAAGAAGCTAAGTTAAATGCTAATAAGGAGGCACGTAAAATAGTTGTACAAACAATTCAAAGAGTTGCAACTGAACAAGCTGTAGAAAATGCTGTTTCCGTATTCAATATTGAGTCTGACGAAGTTAAAGGTAGAATTATTGGTCGTGAAGGTAGAAATATTCGAGCTTTGGAAGCTGCAACGGGAGTTGAAATCATTGTTGATGACACACCAGAAGCAATTATTCTTTCTTGTTTTGATCCAGTTAGAAGAGAAATCGCTCGTTTGGCATTACATCAATTAGTAACTGATGGTAGAATTCACCCAGCAAGAATTGAGGAAGTTGTTGCAAAAACAAAAAAATCCTTAGAAGAAGAAATTGCTGAAACTGGACGCAGAACTTGTATTGATTTAGGTATTCATGGTTTACATCCAGAATTAACTAGAATGGTAGGTAGAATGAAATACCGTTCTTCTTACGGACAAAATTTATTGCAACACTCTCGTGAAGTTGCAAATATGTGTGCAATCATGGCTGCTGAATTAGGCCTTAATGTGAAATTAGCTAAAAGAGCAGGTTTACTTCACGATATTGGTAAAGTTCCTGATGAAGAACCAGAATTGCCACACGCGATTTTAGGTATGAAATTGGCCGAAAAATTTGGTGAAAAACCAGATATTTGTAATGCTATCGGTGCTCACCATGATGAAATTGAAATGACTACAATGATTTCCCCAATTGTTCAAGTTTGTGATGCTATTTCAGGAGCAAGACCAGGTGCAAGAAGAGAAATTGTTGAATCATACATCAAACGTATTAAAGAATTAGAGAATTTAGCTTTGTCTTATGAAGGTGTTTCGAGTGCTTATGCAATTCAAGCGGGAAGAGAACTTAGAGTTTTAGTTGAAAGTGAAAAAATCACCGATTTAAAAGCAGATGAGTTATCATTTACTATTTCTCAAAGAATTCAAACTGAAATGACTTATCCTGGACAAGTGAAAGTTACAGTTATTCGTGAGAAGCGTGCAGTGAGTTACGCTAAATAAATCAAACAAAATAGCTTAAAAAAGTTTCTGTGAGCTTTAAAACAAATGATTTTATTAAATCCGTTAGCGTTTTACTTACAGGAACTTTTTTAGCACAATTAATTTCAATTCTTGCAAGTCCTATAATTTCTAGGATTTATGGTCCTGAAGAAAATGCTTACTTGGGGTTGTTTTTAAAGATTAGCACCTTGGTTGCAACAATTGCATCAGCACGTTTAGAATTTGTTATACCAATAGAAAAAAGGGACCATCACGCTTTTGGGATTTATCAATTTTCACTTTTCTTAAGTCTATTGGTTTCTGCAATTTGTTTTGCATTAATTCTCATTTTCTCCCTGTTTTTTCAAGCAAATTTAAATTCCATTGATTTTTGGTTTCTGTTTTCTATTCCAATAGGGATCGCTGTAGTGTCGTTTTTTAACCTTGGAAATAATTGGGAATTACGTTTTGAAAATTACAAAAGAATCTCAACCGCAAGTATTTTATTGGCACTTTTTTCTAATGGATTCAAGTTTCTTGGTGGACTTTTCAATGGCCATTTTTTGATCCTAATTTCAGCGACAATAATTGGATATTTGCTAGCAAGTTTAGGGTTTTTAAAACGCTTTATTACGCTTTACAAAGGAAGGATTCTTAGCAGGAAATCCAAAAGGACAAAAGCTTTGGTGAAACAAAATCAAGATTTTTATACCTATAATTTATTTCATGTTCTTATCGATTTAAGTCGGGATATGATTATAGCCGCATTTATTTGGATTTATTTTGATAAAATTGACTTTGGTTCTTATGAATTTTCTTATCGAATTCTAAAATTACCTGCTGTTTTTATGGGAGTGGCATTAAGCCAAGTGTTTTTTCGAAAAGCAAAAAACTTAATTTATGATAGAAAAGCTTTGCTTTTGATGACAACAAAAACTGTAACTTTTTCAGTATTAGCAGGTTTGTTACCTTTTGGAGTTTTGTTTTTCTATGGAAAAGAGATTTTTGTTTTTGTTTTTGGAGATGATTGGTTAAAAGCAGGTGAAATAGCGGAATATCTTTCGCCTTGGTTATTTTTGAATTTTATTTATGCCCCCATTTCATACATTCCTATTCTACTAAATAAACAAAAAAATTATTTTTGGATTAATTTTTCAGCTTTAGTAGTATTGATTTCAAGCTTGTTGCTTAGCTTTGTGATGAAAGTGGATTTTTGGTCAGGCATTGTAATTATTACCATTTTGCAAGGTGGATTAATTTTTGTTTTGCTTTGTTGGCTTTTGTATCAAATTGGAAAAATTAAAGATAAAGTGATCGATTAGTGAAAATTAATGCATTGAGGTCTGATTTTTGAAAAGTTTGAATTTCTTTCATAGCTAAATGATTTCTTTTTTTATACTTGAGATTTCATAGAGGGAATAATAATTTAAAAAAGCACTATATTTGTTCCATAGAAGAGGCAAAATTTTGCATTGATATATTTAATATGATTTTTATTGATGAGTTCCAAAAATAGTCGAACAACTTTTGTCAAGAATATTCTTTCTTTAGCTTCCGCGTCAGTTTTGGCACAGATTATTAATTTCGGGTTCAATATTTTTTTAGCACGAGTTTATTTACCTGAACATTTTGGGAATTTGGCTTTTTTTTTATCAATTACTTCATTTGTCATTGTACTATCTGCGGGGAAATTTGATGTCGCATTAGTGGCGAGTGATAATGATGAGGATGCGAAAAAATTGTTGTCCCTTTCCTTTGTCGTTCTATTTTTTGTTTCATTAGCTATACTAATTGTTACGTTAATAATCAAAATTTTTAATTTATATACAGATCCAGTTATTTCTGATTGGTTATTTTATTTAGTTCCTTCGGTTATTTTTTTAACTGGATTTCATTCATTGTGGATGTGGAATGTTCGATTTAAAAATTTTAAAAAGATTTCTTACGTAAGGGTAATGGAGCCAATAGTGAATGGAGGGTTATCTTTGGTTTTTGCATCTTTATTTTCCTATGGTTTACTAATAGGAACATTGCTGGGTCAATTGGTTTCTTTTGTTTTATTGATTTTAATTGTATTGAAAAATGAATCTTTTCAAAGTTTTTTGTTTTCTCGAGCTGAATTATTTGCGATCTTTAAAAAATATATTATTTATCCAAAAATAAATATTTTCCAAAGTTTTTTAGATACCTTTCAAGTTAGTTCTTTTATTTTATTGCTTGATTATTTCTTTAATGCATCCGTCGTGGGATTTTACGCCTTGGGAATGCGTGTTTTACAAGTTCCTGTAAGATTGTTAGTTTTGCCAGTTGCTCATGTGTTTTTTGCTGAGGTTTCAGAGTTATATCGAAATGGTCAAAGTATCAAACCATTGGTTACTAAAACAATTTACCGAATTGCATTAATAGCCTTACCTATTCCTGTTTTTTTATTTTTCTTTGGAGAAGATTTGTTTGTTTTGGTATTCGGTGAAAATTGGCGAATAGCTGGAGAATATGCGAAAATTTTAGCATTTTGGACATTTTTCGACTTGGTAAAAGCACCAATAATGCAAATTGCATCCATTCTCAACAAACAAAAAGAAGTCCTTTATTTTTCAATTTTTTCAAGTGCTATTTTCTTAGTGGTTTTTCTTTTTGGAGGAATGTATTTTAAGGATGAAAAGGTCACATTAATTATGATAACAATTTCTCAATCTATATTATCACTGGTCTTGCTTAAGAAGCTTGTGAATTATACAAGTTAAATAGGGGATGCGTAAAGTGGTTTTGTATAGATTAACCCAATAACACTTCGTCAAAGACTTCCTTTGCTTTCGAACCCCATGAATCCCAATTTAAGTTCTTTTCATAAATTGATCGGCAACTTTCTCTAAGATTTTCAAAATTTGATTTTTCTTGAAAAATTGATGCAATTTGATTTGCGAAATCTAAACCGCTTGCATTCATGTGTAATCTATAACCATTTATTCCGTTTTTTACAGCGCCTTCAACTCCGCCTGTGTCACATGTAACACTTGGAATTCCAAATGCACTCGCTTCACAAAAAACGACACCAAAACATTCTGCTTTTGTTGGCAAGATTAAAAAGTCGGTATTTAATAGTAGATCATTTAACTTTTGTTGATCGTCAATATTGTTTTTGTCTAAAAATGGAATTATTTGTAAATTTTCATTTTTAATTTGATCAGGAGGAATGCAACCACAAATCACTAAACTTGTTTCAATATTCATTTTTTTTAGTTCAAGAAATGTTTCGAACGCAATTTGACCGCCCTTCCTTTCCCAATCAACCCCCAAAAACAGTAAGCGGCAGGTTGAAGATTGAGGTTTGTTTAATACAATTTCAGCACTTGGAATATTTTCAAGATTCGCACCTAATGGAATGATTTTTATTTTCTCAGAAGGAATTTTAAAATCAGTTATTGCTGAGTTTTTTGCCCATGCGGATGGATAAATTATTGCTGCAGAATTTGATAATGCTTTTTGCTCAATTAACAATGCTTGTTTTAGTGATTTTTTAGTAAGTTTAGTGTAATTCGAATAATAATTTATCATATTACTAAAAGTGGTATCTGACAAACTTACAATCGGAATTTTTGTTTTAATATAAGCGATTTCACAGGAAGCCACTGGTGCAAAAATTAAATCATAATGTTTTTCAACTAATTTTTTATTGTAATGCTTTGCATAATGTTTTGACAATGAAACAGAATGTCGGTAATCATATTGTTTTCTGAGAAATATTTTTGTTAATAAGGATTTTAATTTTCCGAAAAAAATCGGAATGGACGCGTCCACTTCACCTAAGTATTCAACCTCATAACCCTGGTTAACTATGGTTTTCAATAAATGATAATGAATTCCTGACCAAGATTTTTTATCGTATGGATTTGAACTAGATAGGTATGCAATTTTCACTTCGCTCATAATGTTGCAAAAGTACAATTTTCTTTCTTTAAACTTCTCTAAAAAAAAAAATGTTATCTTTGTAAACATGGATTTTAAGAAAACAAGCTTTATTGTACTTTCCGGATTGATTGTAACGATGTTTGCACTTGCTTGTATTTTACCCACACTAACTACAATTAAAATGGGTGGTGATTCAATTAATTCTTTGTCAGATGGACTTCTAGCGTTTAGTGCAGACATTTTACTTATTAGTTCATTGATTATTTCCTTTCTTATTTATTTAAAAAATAAAGAAACTCGTTTCACATGGCATTTTATTGATAAAATTGTTATTGGCTTTATTTTGATTAACATCCTATATGGTTTCATTATTTCAGGTGAACCCAAAATTGCATTTTTAGCTATTAGAATTACCTATTTACCAATCGGTTTTTATTTTTTGGCTAGGTTATTTCAATATCAAAATGTTTTGTTGTCAAGGAAAATTGTGCATAATGTATTTATGATATTTGCTCTTTTAGCAATGATCGGTTTAGTGTTATATTTTATTTTCCCACAAGTAAATGAAAAATTAAATGCGATGTCTGGAAACATTGTTTCCGAGTATTTTATTCAACGCATGGGTTCCTTGTATCTTACACCTGTTGTTTTTGCAACCGTTATGGCATTTTCGGCAATATATTTTTATCAAAGGTATTTGATAGATAACTCGAAAAAGGACTTGTTATTACTTTTGTTGGTTTGGGTTTGCTTGCTTCTTTCCGTTTCAAGAGGTCCCATAATGAGCTTCGGTGTTGCATTTATTGTTTTGTCACTCATATATAAAAAGTACATTTTGTCTTTTTTTGCTGGAATTGGAATGCTGCTAACTGCAATCTGTATTTCTTTTTATGCAACAGGTAATTTAAATTTTTTGCTTTGGCTATTTAAATCTTCTGCTCAAACTGTGGGGATGAAAAAGGATGTAACTAGGGTTAATTTCTGGGAAACAAGCATAAATGATTTTATGGCTCAACCGTGGGGGTATGGTTTGGGAAAGGCAGGACATGTTGCTCACCGCCATTTAATGGATGTGCCAAATGTAAAAGCTTCCTTGTACAGTACTGACGGTTGGTTTTTAAAAATGGCCTGTGAGAATGGGGTTTTAGGATTAACCTCTTATTTGATTTTATCTATATTTTTACTCATTTTACTGGTGAAACATATTAGAATTGCCACAAACGAAATGATAATTTTAGCTTTAGGATTATTTATTATAGTTAATATTCAATCGATATTTAGTAACACCTTAGATTTTCACCCTTTGATAGCTTTTTATTGGCTAATTATTGGTTTTTCCATAAACACTTATTATAAACATGAAGTTTGATATTTCAATTATTATTGTGAGTTACAACGTTCGGGATTTAATTTTAAAATGCCTTCAATCGATTTTTGAAAATTCTGAAAATTTACACTTAGAAGTAATCGTAGTTGATAATAATTCTTCTGATGATAGTGTTTCTCAAATAAGGGAAAAATTTCCTGAAGTAATATTAATTGATAACAAAAACAACCTTGGTTTCTCAGGAGCCAATAATCAAGGATTATCTATTGCAACGGGCGAATACATATTTTTACTTAATCCAGATACTGAAATTGTAGCTGATGCCTTGCAAAAAATGCTTTTGTTCCTGCAAAGTCATTCGAATGTGAAAATGATTGCCCCTCGCTTACTAAATTCCGATAAAACGATACAACAATCTGTTTGGAAAAACACCCAGATTTACGATTTGATTTTTGAATTGCTTTTTTTAGACAGAATTTTTAATTACCGCATTGCCCCCGTTTCAACCTACAGCGAGCCAACTAGAATTAAAACTGCTTCTGGTGCAGCTTTATTTTTTCATAAAAATTTAGTAACTCTCATTGGCAATCTTGATAATAATTTATTTTGGATGGAAGATGTTGATTTCTGTTTTAGAACTGCGAAATATGGAGATATAATTTATTTACCAGAAACAGAAATCATACATCATAGCGGGAAAAGCACCAAAACAGATTACCGTATTCCTATTTCGAATCAAATTATCAGTAAAATAAAATTTTTTAAAAAGCAACATTCTTTTTTTGAGTATTTATTTTCTGCCTTTATTTCCTATTTGCAGGTGATTAGTCGAATAATCTTGTTTTTTGTTTTAATCTTTATTAATAGTACAGCCAAATATAAACTAAAAGCTTATATTTATACTCTTAAAAAATTAAGTAAATATGTCTTTTTGAATGACAATTCTGTTTTTATTCGTTAAAGTTTCTCCACATGAAAATTCTTTTATTATCCGATATAAACAGCTCACATACACAAAAGTGGGCAATTGGACTTGCATCAAAAGGAGTAGTCATTGGTTTGTTTAGTTTTAATAAAACATCTGAACTTTGGTATCAAAATTATGAAAATATTACAGTTTTATTTCAATCAAAAAATAAAATTGAAGGAGTGGGTTTTCGAGAAAAAATAGGATACCTAAAATATCAATCAATCCTAAAAGAAAAAATTAAAGAATTTCAACCTGATGTTTTACACGCACATTATGCGACAAGTTATGGTTTGTTAGGTGCTTTGGTTGGATTTCATCCGTATGTGATTTCAGTTTGGGGGTCAGACGTTATGAAATTTCCTCAGCAAAATTTTTTAGCCAAAGCTATTTTGAAATTTAATTTAAAACGAGCAGATAGATTGTGTGCAACATCTCAGACAATAGCCGAGTATTTAAAGCCAATTACCAAGAAGAAAGCTACAATAATCCCTTTTGGTGTTGATTTAAATGTTTTTAAAAATATTCCGATGCCAAAAAATGGAATAGTGATTGCTTGCATTAAATCGCTGGAAACAATTTATAACATTGATGTTGCAATTAGAGCATTCCATCTACTCAAACAAAAGGGAAAGTATGACCATGTAAGGTTGATGATTGTTGGTGAAGGGTCACAAGAAAAAGTACTAAAAAAAATAGTAAAAGATTTGGCATTAGAGAAAAGCATTTTTTTTGCGGGTAAGGTTCCTTTTAATCAAATTCCAGAGTATATTAATAAAGCTGATATATTTTTAAATTTAAGTGAGTACGAAAGTTTCGGTGTTTCAGTTATTGAGGCGATGGCCTGCGAAAAAGTTGTGATAGTTAGTGATACTGGAGGATTAAAGGAGGTTGTGAAAAATGAAAAATATGGAGCCTTAGTGGAAGTAGGGAATATTGAAAAAACAGAAATTGCCATTGAACGATTTTTGAATGATGAAAGCTTGAGGATTTCGGTCGGGAAAAATGCTCGAAGAAGAGTAGAATCACTTTACAATTGGCAAGAAAATCTTTTACAAATGATTAAGGTTTATAAGGATTTACTTAATGAAAAAATTTAATTTCGTATGACGTTCAAAAACATTTATCAAGTTTTTTTAGGTCTAAGCATTTTTCTATTCTGCTTCGCACCAAAATCGATTGGTTTAACAACCGTTTTGCTAATTTTATTCACCATTTTTTTAATCATAAAGAAAGAACTCAAATTTCATTTTGAAAAAATAAATTTTTTACTTTTTGTCATTTATCTCTGTTATTTAATTGGAGTATTTTTTTCAGAAAATAAAGATCAAGCATTCAAATACCTTGAATATAAACTCGTTTTATTGATTTTCCCACTCTTGTTTTCTTTTCGATTCAAGGAAAAATTAAATTTTAAACCTATTTCAATTGGTTTGATTTTAGGATTGATTGTCACTTCAATACTTGGACTAATAAATTCATTTAAAATATATCAAACCACACATGATTTTAACAACAGCTTTGGAAGCACAAGTTTTTCTTACATTCATCATCCGAGTTATTTTTCGTCCTTTTTATTAATTGGGATTTGTTTTGCATATTACGGTTTTAAACAGAATTGGAGATTTTTTTCACTCATAAATTTTTCTTTGTTCACCCTATTTTCTTTGGTAATGCAGTTTTTCTGTTTTTCCTTTGCGGGACTTTTATTCTTGTTGTTGCTAATTGTTTTTATTTCAGTGCGCTACATCTACCTAAAAACAAAAGCAATTTATTTTTATTCAGCATTATTTTTACTTCCATTTTTCTTTTTTTTGGTATACAATAGCAATATTCATGTTAAAATTGAAATTGACAGCGTGTTTTCTTCTTTAAAAACGTACATTTCGAATCCAAAAAAGATTTTGACTAAAAAAGAAACTGAAATTACGGGAAATGATTCACGACTAATCATGTGGACTGTCACCGCAGAAGAGATTGCAAAACATCCTTTTGGAGTCGGAACTGGAGATGTAGATTATTACTTGAATAAACGTTTACAAAGTTACAATCTCAAAGAATTTGCCACAAGAAATTACAATCCACACAATCAATTCTTGCAAATTACTTTAGAAATTGGAGTTTTTGCCCTGATTATCTTTCTTTTGTTTTTCTATTTCACGATGCAATTTGCCATCAAAAATAAAAATTGGATTTTGTTAATTTTGATAATAAATTTATTTTTCAATTGTTTGTTTGAATCCATGTTACAAAGGCAAAGTGGAATCGTTTTTTACGTGTTTTTCGCACTTTTTTTAATAGCTTCAACAAAACAGGTCTATTTAAATGATTCAAAAAAATGAATATTTTATTTTTAACACAATATTATCCGCCGGAAATAGGAGCGCCTCAAAATCGTTTGCATGAATTAGCTTTGCGTTTGAAAAAGTCTGACATCAATGTGGAAGTTTTGACCGCAATGCCCAACTATCCCAAAATGGAGATATTTGAGAACTATAAAGTCGGAAAAATTAAGTCGGAACAAATAGACGGAATTCAAGTTTATCGTTCCAAAATTTTTGTTTCACAATCGAAGGGAATCTTAGCTCGTTTGTTGAATTATTTTAGTTTCGTTTGGACATCTTATTGGAGGGGAAGAAAATTAAAAGCTGATTATGATTTTATTTTGGTCGAGTCACCTCCTCTTTTTTTAGCCTATTCAGCAATGGCATTATCCAAAAAGTTGAAGGCCAAATTGATTTTTAATGTTTCTGATTTATGGCCAGAAAGTGCTGAGAAATTAAATATTGTGACGAATAAAACCTTACTTTCTTTTGCCTATAGATTAGAAAAGCGTGCCTATGAAAGATCTACTTTAATTACTGGACAAACGAGTGGAATTGTGAGTAATATTACTGAACGTTTCCCGCATAAACGAGTTTATTGTTTACCAAATGGAGTTGATTTACAATTTTATGATCCAAATAATTTTACAAGCTCGGATTTTAGAGCAAAAAATAATTTCTCTGAAGAGCAAATTTTATTTTTTTATGGAGGAATTTTAGGCTATGCACAAGGTTTGGAAATCATCTTGATGGTGGCCAATAAAATTACAAATCCGCAAGTTCAATTTGTAATTCAAGGTGCTGGTCCTGAAAAAGATAAGTTATTGGCATTGAAAGCTGAGTTGAAACTTTCTAATGTTCATTTTCTAAATCCCGTTCCAAAAAATGAAATGCCTTTTGTTTTAAGAGCTGTTGATGTGGCACTTGTTCCACTTAAGAAATTAGAATTATTTGAAGGAGCAATTCCTTCTAAGATTTTTGAAGCTTTGGCTATGGAAAAGGCTTTGTTGCTGGGAGTAGATGGAGAAGCAAGACAACATTTTATCGAAAGGGGAAATGCAGGCTTGTTTTTTGAACCCGAAAATGTAGAAGATTTAATTGATAAAGTCAATTCACTCGCTTCCGATAAAAATAAGATCAAGGAAATGGGCAAAAATGGTAGATCATACGTTGATAGTCATTTCAATAGAAATAAAATTGCCTCTGATTTTATCCAAGAACTTAAAAATAACTAAATTTGTGTTTTTGCATTCACGTGCTACATTCATAATAAAACAACAAAATGATTCCATTTTCTCCACCAAGCATCAACCAAAAAGCAATCGATGAAGTTGTCAAAGTTCTTAATTCTGGCTGGTTAACAACTGGTCCAAGAACAAAAGCGTTTGAAAAAGAAATTACTGCTTATTGTGGAATAAGTCTACCATTTGTCTGAATAGTGCAACTGCTGGACTAGAAACCATGTTGCGCTGGTTTGGGGTGAAAGAAGGAGACGAGGTGATTTTACCTGCATACACTTATTCTGCAACAGCAAATGTTGTGATGCATTGCGGAGCAAAACCTGTATTCGTGGATGTAAACGCGCATGATTTCAACATCAATGTGGATGCAATTGAAAAAGCAATCACTTCCAAAACCAAAGTAATTATGCCTGTTGATTTTGCAGGTTTACCTTGTGATTATGATAAAATAAACGCTTTAGTTTTAAAGTACAAATCAAGCTTTTCCTCAAACAATGAAGTGCAAGAAATGTTAGGTAGAATCTTAGTATTATCTGATTCTGCACATTCCTATGGTGCTTGGTATAAAGGAAATCGTGCTGGCTCTCTAACTGATGTTTCAGTTTTTTCTTTTCATGCAGTAAAGAATTTGACAACAGCTGAAGGTGGTGCGATTGCCATTAATTTACCAGAACCTTTTGATAATGAAAAAGTTTATAAGGATTTGTGCATAAAAACCTTACATGGTCAAAATAAGGATGCCTTGGCTAAAACTCAAAAAGGAAATTGGAAGTACGACATCATTGAAGCGGGTTACAAATGTAACATGACTGATATTCAAGCCGCTATCGGTCAAGTTGAATTAGAACGTTATGATAGCGAAACTTTACCGAAACGTAAAGCAATTTGTGATTTCTATACAGCGGAACTGAGTAAATTTTCTTGGGCGCAAACACCAATTTTAGCTAAAGAGAATGAAGAATCTTGTTATCATTTGTATCCTTTAAGAATTAAGGGAATAACTGAAGACCATAGAGATGCAATTATTCAAAAAATATTTGATCAAGATGTTTCTGTGAACGTGCATTTTATTCCTGTTCCCAAAATGAGCTTTTATGTAAATTTAGGTTATAGTTTAGATAATTATCCAACAGCAAAGGACAATTTTGAGCGAGAAATTTCATTACCCGTTTTTGTTGACTTAACTCAAGAACAAATGAATACGGTTGTAAATGCAGTCATAAAAGCTTTTAAAGAAATTATTGAATAATCCGTTTCCATTCCATCATTGAGACGCTCGAATCCCTAATTATAGCTCATCATTTTAAACTGAGGACTGAGGCTACTCGAAGTCCTAATTTTAATTCATAATTCATCACTTTTTGAAAAGAATCTTCGACATAATAATTTCATTTTTTGTTCTACTATTTTTTTTCCCTTTCGGATTAATTATCTCTTTATTAATTATTTTTTCAAGTAAAGGTGGTGTTTTCTATAAACAAAAGCGCGTTGGGAAGAATGGTGTTAGCTTTAATTTATTGAAATTTAGATCAATGAAGCCTGATTCAGACAAATTGGGTCAGCTGACTATCGGAATGAAAGATCCTAGAATCACAAAAATTGGACTTTTCCTTAGAAAATCAAAATTAGATGAGTTCCCTCAATTTATTAACGTGTTGTTTGGAGAAATGAGTATTGTTGGTCCTCGACCTGAAGTGCAAGAATACGTTGATATGTACACGGATGAGCAACGAAAAATCCTAGATGTTCAACCAGGAATTACGGATTATGCTTCTTTAGAATATTTTGATGAAAATCGCTTGTTGGGTGAATCTGAAAATCCCCGTGAGACATACATTCATGAAATAATGCCCCATAAAATTAAATTGAACGAAAAGTATTTGGAAAATCCTAGTTTGTCACAAGACTTGAAAATTATTTTCCAAACAGCCAAAAAGATGATCAAAGCTTGATTTTATCAACTCCTTCATTAATAATTTATCGTTTATAATTCCTAATTATATATAAATCAATATTTTGCAACGCGATAATTTTTGTAAACTGATTCAATTTCCAAGACCAAAAAATAGTTTCCTATTGGTAAATCAATTAATGAAATGATTTGAGCTTCATTTTTTCCTTTTTGGACAATTTCTCCTTGCAAATTATAAAGCGAGTAAGAATCAATTAATTCTCCATTTCGAATAAACAAAATTTCACTTGTTGGATTCGGAAAAATCTTGATGCTTTCAAACAAACTATCATCCGTTTTTAAACTATCTAATTTTTCTATTTCCTGTGAAAAGGCATTAAAACTAACACTAATTAATGCACTCAAAATTAACTTTTTCATGGTTTTTTCTCTCATAACATAGAGAGTGATTTTTTGTTACACTTTTTTTACTGAAAATATTCTGAATTATTTTAGTTTGTGCAAATCTTCCCAAAAACTAGGATAACTTTTAGAAACGCATTCTGAATCGTTGATGGAAATTTGACTTTCAGTGAACATTCCTAAAATTCCAAATGCCATCGCAATTCGATGATCATTGTGTGCATCGATTTCTGCTCCAAAAATGATTTTTTCACCATAAATAATCATTTCATTGTCGTTCAATTCAAGTTTAATATTCAACTTTTTAAATTCTTGTTGTAATGCTAAAGCTCGATTACTTTCCTTGTGAATTAGTCTAGAAGTACCAAGCAATTTATTTTCTCCCGGAGTTAAAGCTGCATAAATTGCAAGAATCGGAAATAAATCTGGACAATGTGTTAAATCTACATCCAAATTGCTGCGATTTTCTCCATTAAAACTTAATTCCCCAGTACGATTATCCAAGATACAATTGGAATTTTGTAATATTTCAATAATTTTTCTATCTGCTTGGAAACTGGATAAATTTAGATTTGAAACTTTTATTTTTTGTCCCAATGCACTGGCAACAAGCCAAAATGAGGCAGAACTCCAGTCACCTTCTACACTGTAATTTGTGGATTTGACAATTTGCTTTCCCTTGATTTCAAATTTTTTGTATGCGTTATTTTTAATTTCAATTCCAAATTGGGCTAAGCTGGCCAAAGTCATATCAATGTATGGAATGCTATTCAAATCTTGTACGTGAATTGTAGAATTGTTTGTCGCTAAAGGCAATACTATCAACAATCCGGATAAAAATTGAGAGCTTAGACTTCCATCCACCTCGATTTCACCTCCTGTTAATGGTCCTGAAATTTTTAAGGGCAGATATGAATTTTCACTTTTAACTTGAACGCCCAATTGAGTTAAACTTTCTTCAAAAAATGACATTGGACGTTTTGCCAAAGATCCTTCTCCATCGACGAGAATTTCTTGATTGAAGAGTGAAACAACACTGCACAAGAGGCGAAAACCTAAACCACTTTCGCCTAAATTTATTTTTTTTGGACAATCAACATGTGAAATACCTGTAATTTTAATTGAATTTTGCGAAATTTTGTCAACTTTTGCTCCCAATTCTTGGATTGCTCTTAAAACGGCTAATTCATCATTGCTTGTTCCTAAATTCTTAATTATTGAACTTTCAGTGCATAAAGATGCTATAATTAATGCACGTTGTCCATCACTTTTTGAACTCGGAATTGAAACAGTTCCTTGATATTTTCCTGCCAAAATTTCAATTTTCATTTCGGATTTTTTAGATCAGGATTCATCACTTTTATTTGATGTCTAATCGATTCCTGATGCATGCTATCCATGAAATTTTTCACGAAAATTGGAGTGAGAAAAAATTCATCAGCACTTGCCAAACGACTTTCAATTATTTTTTTCCAATGTTCTTCTTGCAGAATAGTAATGTTGTTTTTGCGTTTAAAAATCCCTACTTCCTCACTAATTTTCATTCGCAAAGAAAGTAATTCGAAAATACGATCGTCTAACTCAGCTATTTTCTGACGAAATCCGCTCAATTCTTCTGTAAAAGAATTTTCCACTAATTTTTCTCTCAAAATTAAATTGGAAAGTAATTCTTTCAATTGAAAAGCAGTAACTTGTTGCTCTGCATCGGACCACGCTTTGTCTGGGTTTGGGTGCGATTCAATGATTAAACCGTCAAAATTTAGATCCATTGCTTTTTGAGAAATCTCAAGCAATAAATTACGATTTCCTGTGATGTGACTCGGGTCGCAAATCATTGGGATTTCTGGCAAGTTTTGTTTGAACGAAATTGGAATATCCCAAGTTGGAACATTGCGGTATTTTGGATGTTTGTAAACAGAAAAACCACGATGAATGGCGGTTAAATCCATTAAATCCGCTTTCATAAATCGTTCAAAAGCACCCAACCATAGACTCAAGTCAGGATTTACCGGATTTTTGATCATCACTGGCGTTTGCGTTCCTTTCAAAGCATCAACAATTTCTTGCACAGCAAAAGGATTTACCGTTGTTCTAGCACCAATCCACAAAACGTCAACTCCTGCTTTTAAAGCCAATTCAACGTGTTTAGCATTTGCCACTTCGGTTGTCGTTGGGAGTTGCGTTTCTTTTCCGGCGTCAACTAACCATTTTAAACCAATTTCTCCAATTCCTTCAAAAGAATCCGGACGCGTTCTTGGTTTCCAAATTCCTGCTCTCAAAAGCGACACGTTTGTGTAGGATTTTAAATTCTTACAGATTGCAAAAACTTGTTCTTCTGTTTCAGCACTGCAAGGACCAGAAATTAAAAATGGTCTGTTTTGTTTTGTGATTATACTTTGTAAATTCATTTTTAAGACAATAAAAAAACCCACTTCTTGCACGAAATGGGTTTTAAGATATATAATATATTTTAATTCGTGCCAATTAATTTTGCCACCAACTCCAAGAAGTATTAAAATTCAAGTTCAAATTCATGCCGCAAAATTAGAAAAGATAATTAAATAGGAAACAAAAAAAAAGAATTAAAGTTTAGATATTTTGAAAACGTAAGTTTAAATCACTCATTAATAGTGTTTTAATTTAATTTTTAAAAAAATAATTAAATTTTATTTGGAGTTTGAAAATAAAATAACATAACTTTGCATCGTGAATTTAAAATCTCAAAATATGAATTGGTGGCGTACAACAAAATGTTGGTGTGCTTGGCGTTAATTTATATTTCCCTATAATTTTTTAGAACGACTTATCACACTTGGTAAGTCGTTTTTTTTTTCACTCAATCCAA
>JBIKSI010000098.1:0-13699 GCA_044348665.1 Crocinitomicaceae bacterium | reverse complement strand
ATGGATGACGTGGCTGTTACAGCCAAACTTGCTACGAAAAAAACAGCAGGAATTCTTGGTGATGATTTGGCTGTAAATGCTGAAAAATCAACAGGATTTGTTTCCTCACGAGAAATTCCTGTTCTATGGGCAATTACAAAAGGTTCATTTCTAAACAAATTAATTATTGTTCCCATTACCTTATTACTTAATACCTTTTTACCTTCAGCAATAACTGTAATACTTGTAATTGGGGGCTTTTACCTTGCTTATGAGGGAATAGAAAAAATTGTCGAGTATTTTTTTCATAAAAAACATGTCGACCATCAGGAAGCTGTTTTGGAGGATAAAGACAATCGAGAATTAGAAAAAGCAAAAATTAAATCAGCGATAACAACAGACTTTATTCTTTCTGTTGAAATTGTTATTATTGCCTTAAGTACCGTTTTAGATAAAAGTTTAAGTTTACAAATCTTAACTTTGACAGTCGTTTCAATAATAGCTACAATTGGAGTTTATGGGATTGTTGCGCTTATAGTTAGAATGGATGATTTAGGCTTCAAACTAATAAAAAAATCCAATGATAAAGGATTTTTAAAAGCAGTCGGTGAAATTTTGGTTAAATCATTACCCATCGTTATAAAAATATTTGTTGTTGTCGGAACCATCGCGTTATTGCTTGTTTCTGGTGGTATTTTTGCTCATAACATTGAATATTTGCACCACCTTTTTTCCGAATTACCTAGTATAGTAAAAGAATTAATCTTTGGAATAGCTGGCGGACTTGTGGCATTAATTCTAATAACTGCGATAAAAAAAGTTATTTCACTTTTTAAAACTAAACGTTCAAGTTGAAAATTTTGCTTACAGGTACTCCTGGTTTTATTTGTTTTGGTACCATATAGAAATTAATTGAATTGCTGAAGTAAAAATGATCATTGCAATAGAATACTTAATTAAAAGGAAGTATTTTGTTTTCGTTCGAATTTTTTTTTCGGCAATATGGATTGAAACATTATTCAATATAAAAAACCTTAGAAAAAAAGTATAAAACATTTTGCCATACTAAATGTTACTATTTGTTTAAGAAAAAAAATTAAAAAATAACTTAGTGTTAAAATGACATTATGTATTTTTTTATATATTTGCATTTAATCAATAGATTTTTAGTAAATTTATAGCTTGCAAAAATTTGACATCACTTTAAAATATGAATAAAAGAAATAAACAAATAGAAAGATTTGAATCCTTTAACGTAATAGTTTTTGGAGGAGATGGCGATCTAGCACTTAGAAAAATATATCCAGCTTTGTTTCATCGATATTTGGATGGACAATTCAACGATCACTTCAATGTGGTTGCGATTACGAGAAAAGCGAAAGAGCAAGACCATTCAAAGTTTCATAAAGATTTGGAAAACTTTATTTGTGGCTCCATTTCAGACTTACCAAAACATACTGCTGATATCAAAAATTTCATTGCCAAAGTGCATTTAATTTCAGCACCGGATCACACTGAAGAAGCATATCAAGATTTAAAATCTTTTTGCGATACAACTAAAGATTATCAAAATGTATACTACTTCTCAACTCCATCTTCAGCTTTTGGTGACATTGCTAACACATTAAAAACTTGTGGCTTAATTGATTCGAAAAGTAAAGTTGTACTTGAAAAACCTTTAGGTTACAGTTTGGAATCATCCAATCAAATCAATGATAGAATTAGTTTGGCCTTTAAGGAAAATCAAATTTACCGAATAGATCATTATTTAGGGAAAGAAACCGTACAAAACTTAATGGTTTTACGTTTTACCAATAATTTATTTGAAAAAGCTTGGAATTGCGAAAACATTGATAATGTGCAAATTACTGTATCAGAAAGTTTAGGTGTTGAAAGTCGCGCTGGATATTATGACAACAGCGGAGCATTGCTTGACATGGTACAAAATCACTTGCTACAATTGCTTTGTTTGGTAGCTATGGAACCACCTCACAAATTAGAAGCAGATCAAGTTCGAAACGAAAAATTAAAGGTTTTGCATGCTTTGCGACCAATGACTAAAAAAACGGTTCTTACCGATACCGTAAAAGGTCAATATACACGGGGAAATGTAAATGGTGACGAAGTTAATTCTTATTTGGAAGACATTCAGAAATACAGTTCAAAAACAGAAACTTTTGTCGCAATCAAAGCATTTGTAGATAATTGGAGATGGAAAAACGTTCCTTTCTACCTAAGAACAGGAAAACGTATGAAAAAACGTTATTCTGAAATTGTAATTAATTTTAGAACGGTGAAACACAACATCTTCCCTTCTCAAGAAAAAATGTCCAATAACAAATTGATTATCAGGCTTCAACCTGAAGAAAGAATTGAATTGGTTCAAATGACAAAAATCCCTGGTCCTGGTGGATATCGCTACAAACCTATTTCATTAAAATTAGATTACGTGGATTCATTCAAAGAACGTTTTCCAGATGCGTATGAACGTTTAATCATTGATGTTATCAGAGGAAATCAAACTCTTTTCATGCGTCAAGATGAATTAGAAGCAGCTTGGACGTGGACAGAAACTGTTTCAAACAATTGGAAACTAGTCAACCAAGCAAATGTTTTGTACGAAGCAGGAACATGGGGTCCTGGAGATCTAATTATGGATGAAGACGATTCATGGATAACTAAAGTATAAATTATGAAAGTTCTAAATTACGACAATACGGAAATCCTTGAAAACGACTTGGCAATCAAAATTGCTAATTTATTAAACGAAGATATTCAAGAAAATGGGTATGCACAACTTTTAGTTTCGGGCGGCTCCACTCCTATCAACTTGTTTCAAAAATTATCACAAATTGAAATAGATTGGAAATCAGTAACTATTGGTTTAGTTGATGAACGTTATGTTTCGCAAGATTCAGAATTTTCAAACGAAACCCTAGTTAAAACACATTTGATTCAAAATTTTGCTTCAAGTTCAAATTTAATCGGAATGGTTTATGATACTAAAAATCAAACTAATAACCTAAATATTTGTAAAGAAAAAAATATAGATTTTCTAACTAAGAAAATAGCTGTAACAATTCTAGGAATGGGTGAAGATGGTCATACAGCATCTCTTTTCCCAGGAGATTCTGCTTCAGATAAAGACTTAGAAAGTACTGGAAATAAAGGGATTTTATTAACTAATGCACCAAATCATCCAACAGATAGAATTACTTTTTCTAAAGACCTACTTCTAAGTTCAGACTATGTTTTTTTATTTATAGTCGGGAATTCAAAAATGAAAGTTTTAGAAAAAGCAAAAGAAAGAAATTATCCTATTTCAAAATTTATGGATAAAACCAATGTTCAAATTTATTTCACAAGCACAAAATCATGAATAAAACAATAGTTGAAGTTACGAATCGCATCATTGAGCGAAGTAAGGCAAGCAGAGCCTTGTATTTGGAACAAATGCAACACGCATTTTCAGAAGGATTAACGCGAGAAATTTTACATTGCGGAAATTTAGCTCATGCCTTTGCTGGTTGTTCACCAAAAGATAAAGCGGAATTAGCGGAAATGAAAACTCCAAATTTTGGCATCGTTACTGCATACAACGACATGCTTTCTGCACACAAAACTTACGAGCATTATCCTGAAAAAATACGTGAATACGCACATAAATATGGTGCTGTAGCGCAAGTTGCTGGAGGTGTTCCTGCGATGTGCGATGGGGTAACTCAAGGACAATCTGGAATGGAATTATCCTTGTACAGTCGAGATGTCATTGCACTTTCAACGGCTGTCGCATTAACGCACAACATGTTTGATGCAACGGTTTGTCTTGGTATTTGCGATAAAATTATACCAGGATTGGTGATTGGTTCCTTGAAATTTGGACATTTACCAATTATTTTTATGCCGGGAGGCCCAATGAAAACTGGAATTTCTAACGATGAAAAAGCCAGAATTAGACAAGATTTTGCAGAAGGAAAAATTGGTCGCGCAGAGTTACTAAAAGGAGAATCAGATTCTTACCACTCTCCAGGAACTTGTACTTTTTATGGAACTGCAAACAGTAATCAAATGCTAATGGAAATCATGGGATTACAACTTCCAGGTTCCAGTTTTGTGAATCCTGATACGGAATTGAGAGAATTGTTAAATGATTATGCAATCAAAGTTTTGAGTGAAAACACCAAAGTTCGTTCATTCGATAAATCTTTTGCAAAAATATACAGCGAAAAAACAGTTGTCAATGGAATAATTGGATTGTTAGCAACAGGAGGATCTACAAACCACACAATTCATCTTGTTGCCATGGCTCGTGCAGCAGGAATAATTATCAACTGGGAAGATTTCTCAGATTTATCCGCTGTAATTCCTTCTCTAACAAAAGTGTATCCAAATGGAGCAGCAGATGTGAATCATTTCCATGCATCAGGCGGAATGGGATTTGTAATTTACACCTTACTCAAAAACGGTTTGTTGCACGAAGATGTTAATACAATTCTAGGTGAGGGTCTAAACAAATTCACGCAAGAACCAAAAATTAAAAATGGTGAAATTGTTTGGGAACAAGGAGCAACAGAAAGTTTAAATACAAGCATCATTCGTCCTGTCGATGAGCCTTTTTCTGAAACAGGAGGAATTGTAATGTTGAAAGGAAATATTGGACGTTCCGTGATAAAAATTTCAGCTGTAAGCAAAGAACATTACATCACAGAAGCACCAGCAATTGTATTTGATGAACAAGAAGATTTAATTGCAGCCTTCAAACGCGGAGAATTAGACAAGGATTTTGTAGCTGTTTTACCTTTTCAAGGACCAAAACAAAACGGAATGCCTGAGTTACACCAATTAACGCCTACTTTAGGCATTTTACAAAAACGAGGTTTCAAGGTTGCATTGGTAACTGACGGAAGAATGTCTGGAGCATCAGGGAAAGTTCCTTCAGCGATTCATTTAACTCCAGAAGCAAAAGATGGCGGCTTAATTTCTAAAATAAGAACGGGAGACATCTTGCGTTTGGATGCTGAAAAGGGAGAATTAATTTGCCTTGATTTTGATACCGTAAACGCCCGTCCATGTGCAACGAAAGACAATACAAAAACCTTCGGCTTTGGAAGAGAATTATTTGCAAACCTCAGAAATTTAGTTTCTTCCAGTGAAGATGGAGCTAGTTTTTTATAAAAAATAATCGTAACTTCTGTTTAATTCCCTAAACCTTGTTAAAACTAAGTTTGAAGTAAGATAGTTACAAAAGAAATAGTGCCGCAGGTACCAAATGTCTGTAGCGACGGATGAAGTCCGTCGCGAAAATAAAAATTTGATTGTTTTCGGCGTGTGTTTTTGCGTAAAAACCATGCCGTAAACCTAAATAAATATGTATTCCGAGAAAAATCCGTGAGATTAAAAAAAAAATATGTCAAAACAAAATAACATTCGAGAAGTATTATCTCAACACCCAGTAATTCCAGTAGTTACTTTCAATGCTTTATCCGAAGTTGAACCGATGGTTGAACGTTTGCTAAAACAAAATATCCGATGCATCGAAATCACTTTGCGTACAGAAGTTGCCTTTGATTCCATCCAAAAATGTAAAGAAGATTTTGGAAAAGATATTTCTGTTGGGATGGGAACAATTGTGAATGCAAGTCAAATTCAGAAAGCAGTGGAAATCGGAATTAATTTTATGGTTAGTCCAGGAATCAGCTCTACCCTATTTTCAGATTTTGAAAACAGCAAGATTGCTTTCATACCAGGCGTTTCAACCCCAAGTGAAATCATTTTGGCTTTGCAACAAGGTTACGATACCTTAAAATTTTTCCCTGCACATTTATTTGGCGGCTTAGAAGCATTAAAAACTTATGGTCAAGTATTTCCAAACGTTAAATTTTGCCCAACTGGTGGGATTAGCGAGGCAACACATCAAGAATATTTAGCTTTGGCAAACATAATTTCTGTTGGAGGTTCGTGGATGACGAAGTAGTTTTGAATGATGAATGATAAATTATTAATGAATGACAAGAACTTATGAATTATCAACCTTTCTATTAATTTAAAATATAACTCTTCGATACTAAAATTGGGGAGTTTTTTTCCTCATTTTTAGCACTAGTAAATCATCTAATTGTGAATTTAAAACATTCTCTATGTAGCTTGCAACTCTTATTCTACATTTCCATTTTCTCTGGTAAAATGTGGAAAAACTTTTATTCTTTTATACAATTTGCATGTTCAACTAACGCTTATTAAAAGTATAACCCAAACCTAATCCTCCACCTATTGACCAACCCATTCCAGCAACTTTTCTAGTCTCAGCAAAACCAAAAACCGTATAGTTTTTTGGATTCCAATAGGTGAATTTCCCACCAAACGTGGCTGCATACCTCAAATAACTTTTGTCAATATTGTTATTTTTCATAAAATCTACACCTAAAACATTTACATAGGCCGACAAATCGTAATTGTATTTAATCGGTAAATGAAAACTTACTCCTTCAGGTAAAATGAGCAATAAAATCCCTGTAATAACACCCAAAGCTCCTAAATCCGCAGAATTATTTGTTACTGAATTTGAAATCCAACTTAATAATCCCAAACCAATTAACGGTGGACCAGCAATCAAACCAGCAGAAGAATGTAACTGCCAAATCTTATCATTTCGTAAAAAAACATCAAAATTGTAGTTTAAGCCAATATTATCATGCACAATCCATTCTGCACCAATGGAATAATTTTGATAAAGGGCCGTATCAACTTTACCCATACTAAATTTAAAGTGTGCATTTCCTTGCATTTGATTCAATTGCGATGCACCATAAAATGATATAGAGATTAATAAAATTACAAGAATATTTCTCATAGAAGCGATTTTTAATCAAAATTAATATTTTTTTTGGACAAAAAAAGAAATCACTATTTAGATGAGTTTTTTTTAAGTTAAAACCATTAAAATATGTACTTTTGCTTAACTATAATTTGAATTATGACAAAGTTTCAAAAAAAAATGATTCTGATTGCTATTTTTCTGCTTTTTAGTGGAATCATCTTAGGTGCCTTTGGAGCACACGGATTAAAAGGCAAAATTTCTATTGAAAAAATAGAATCATTTAAAACTGGCGTAAATTATCAGCTTTATCACGGATTAGGAATTCTTGCTTTGGCTGCCTTGTATCCATTTTTCACTTTTTCATTAAAACTAATTGGAAATTTGATGCTGCTTGGAATTATTTTATTTTCTGGTTCAATTTATTTGCTTGCGTGTCAAGAATTGCTTGGAATTTCCATTGGAAAAATTCTCGGACCAATCACTCCAATTGGCGGACTTTTATTAATTGTTTCCTGGGGAATTCTATTTTTTAAAATCGCAAAACAAAAAATTTAACTCTAAATGAAAATTACTTTTTTAGGCACTGGAACATCTCAAGGCGTACCTCTAATTGCTTGTGAATGTAAAGTTTGTAGCTCAGAAAATCCAAAAGATAAGCGTTTAAGAACTTCTTTGATGTTTACAGTAAATGGCGAAAATTTTGTCATTGATTCTGGTCCTGATTTCAGACAACAAATGCTACGTGAAAAAGTAAAAACATTAAGTGCAATATTATTTACACACGAACATAAAGATCATATTTCTGGCTTAGATGACGTTCGAGCATTTAATTTCAAAGAAGATCGTCCAATGGAGGTTTATTGTGATACGCGAGTAGAAACAGCATTAAGACGAGAATTCCATTATGTTTTCGGAGAAAATAAATACCCAGGAATTCCTAAAATCAGACTAAATATTATTGATAATAAACCATTCGAACTCTCAAAAGGTCTAGAAATTACACCAATAGAAGTAATGCATTATAAATTGCCTGTTTTTGGTTATCGAATCGGTCATTTCACTTATATTACGGACGCAAAAACAGTCTCTGAAGAAGAACGAAAAAAAATTAGAGGCAGTAAAATTTTAGTAGTTAATTGCTTGCATGAGTTTGAACATGTTTCACACTTTAATCTAGAAGAGGCCTTAGCTTTTATTGCTGACATCAATCCTGAAAAGGCATATTTAACGCATATTTCTCATTATTTTGGCCTTCAGCAGGAAATTAAAGCTAAACTTCCCGAAAATGTTTTTACTGCCTATGATGGATTAAGTTTTGAGATTTAAGCATGCAGATTTATTTGTACTGGCTATTTTCAATTTGTTCCTAAACAAAATTAATGATTAATTGTTAAAAAAGTATAATACTTTTATTTATAGTAGTAATACTATTATATTTGCAAATAAAACTTTCAAAATGATATTGGTTCAAGTAAATAAAGAATTTTTTGTTAAAGACCCAAGTTCTACCGAATTAGGCAAAAACATTTTAAATAATGGCTTACTTTTGTTATCAGAATTAGGTTTGGAAGATTTTACGTTTAAAAAATTAGCACAGAAAATTGGAACAACTGAAAGTACCATTTATCGTTATTTTGAAAACAAAAATCAACTTCTTTTTTACCTTTTCAACTATTATTGGTCATGGATGGAATATCAGCTAAACTTGGCAATCACGAATATTGAAAACAGTAAATTAAAGTTATCAAGAGCCATAAAACTAATAACTAAAACTATTGAGAATGATTCGGATAGTTCATATTTAGACTTAGAAAGGCTTCAAGAGGTCATCATTTTGGAATCATCAAAGACATTTTTAAGTAAAAAAGTAGATTTAGAGAATAAAATGGGATATTTCCATCAGTACAAACAATTTGTTGATCATTTAAGTAAATTGGTGCTTGAAATTAACGCCGATTACCCCTACTCTCACGCCTTAATGTCGACAATTATTGAAAGTTCTTTCCACCAGCGATTTTTCGCAGAACACTTACCAAAATTAACAGACAAAGTCTCCTCCGATGAAAATTTAGAGGACTTTTTTAATCAATTAGCATTACAAACAATTACGAATTATAAAGTATGGAAGCAATAAAACCAATCAAAAGACTTTTTCGTTTACTAAATTTAGATAAACGAGATATTACTCAGATTTACATCTATTCCGTTTTCATTGGACTCTTAAATTTAAGTTTGCCACTTGGAATTCAAGCAATTGTAAATTTTATTCAAACCGGAGAAGTTACAAGTTCATGGCTAGTAATGGTTTTTTTAGTTGTATTAGGAATTGTATTAGCTGGAATTTTGCAGATATATCAATTACGTATAACAGAAAATTTACAACAAAAAATATTCATTCGTTCCTCCTTTGAGTTTGCGTACAGAATTCCAAGATTCAACATTTTTGCAATAAAAAAGTATTATGCACCTGAATTGGTAAACCGATTTTTCGATACAATGACCATTCAAAAAGGCTTGCCAAAACTTTTGATTGACTTTTCTACAGCGGGATTACAGCTATTCTTTGGATTGGTTTTACTTTCAGTTTATCATCCATTCTTTATCATATTTAGCTTAACGCTACTAACTACTCTTGTCATTATTCTGTATGTGACAGGAAAAAAGGGTTTAAGCACGTCCATTTTAGAATCTAAAAATAAGTACAAAGTCGCTCATTGGCTAGAGGAATTAGCAAGAACCATGAATACTTTTAAATTAGCAGGAAAATCTGATTTACCTCTTGAAAACACAAATAAATATGTTGAGGCTTACCTCAAAGAAAGAGAGAATCACTTTAAAGTAATTTACACGCAATTTGCACAATTAATTGGTTTCAAATCTGTTGTTGCTTTTTTCCTTTTGCTAATTGGAGGATATCTTGTGATTAATCAGCAGCTTAACATCGGTCAATTTATCGCATCTGAAATCATTATTCTTCTTATAATTGCTTCCGTTGAAAAAATAATTTTGAATATTGAAAATTTATACGACGTATTAACTGCCATTGACAAAATTGGAACTATTACTGATATTCCAATTGAAAATGAAGGAGGTAGACTTGTTTGTCAAGATAAATCCAGCCCAATGTCACTTGAAATTAAAGAACTTGAGTTCAAGTATTCGTCAGAAGGTAGAAAAATTTTCAATAAGCTAAATCTTTCCATAAAATCAGGACAACATACTGCAATCCTAGGAAGCGACGGATCAGGAAAAACTACTTTATTACATCTCATTGGCAATTTATTTCCGGTGAATAAAGGAAGTATTTCTTTTAACAACATTCCAGCTGTTGATTTGAATTTAGAAAATTTGCGCGCATCAATTGGCGATTACGTTGCTGATCAGCTCCTTTTCATGGGTACTATTGAAGAAAACATTACATTGAAAAGAGGAAATATTGCCATGAAGGACCTGCTTTGGGCATGTGAGCAAGTTCATTTATTAGAGGAAATTCAAGGAATGAAAAACGGGTTTTCGACCCAAATAGATCCAAATGGAAAATCATTTTCAAGAAGCATAACACAAAAAATACTTCTCGCACGTTGCATCGTTACTAAGCCTAAATTATTATTAATGGATGATCAACAACGATTTACTTCCAATACATTGAAAGATGTTGCTTATCTCTCTAATTTGCTTTTTGATGAAGATGCTAGTTGGACTCTAATTGCAGCTACAAAAAATGAAAATTGGCTAAAATATTTCAAACAAATCATAAAAATTGAACAAGGAAAAGTAATTTTCCAAGGAAATTATTCAGAATACGTACAATTTAATACCAATAACAATGCTTAATATTTCTGACAACAAAGTAAGTCATAGAATATTAAATGAAAATCATTCTTCATTTAGTAAATTGATGGTAAACAGAAAAAAGAACCTTTTCATACGCATGTTAGGTTGGTTTTTTGTACTTTTTTTAATATTAATTTTTCTACCTTGGACACAAAATATCCAGTCAAAAGGCTACTTAACAACCTTGTATCCAGATCAAAGACCACAAACAATTAACTCGGTAATTGCAGGGAAAATTGAAAAGTGGTTTGTAAAAGAAGGAGATTTTGTAAACGTGGGAGACACTATTTTATTTATCAGTGAGATAAAATCAGAATATTTTGATCCTGAATTAATTGCTCGAACGGATGAACAAGTGAAATTGAAAGAAAAATCAATTGTTTCCTACGATAATAAGCAAGGTGCAATTTCTCAACAGATAAATGCCTTTTCCAAATTAAGAAATTTAAAATTAGAACAGGCAAAAAATAAATTGAAGCAAGCAAAATTGAAAGTAAAAGCAGATAGTGTCGATTTTGTAGCTTACGAAACGCAATTTAAAATTTCCGAAAAACAGTTTAAGCGTACGGATGAATTGTACAAACAAGGGCTGAAATCCTTAAAAGAACTTGAAAATGCAAATTTAAAAGTTCAAGAATCGATGGCGAAGGCGATTTCTCAAGAAAACAAATTGTTGGTGAGCAGAAACGAAGTTATCAACGCCTTGATTGATATTTCAAATGTTCAAAATGAGTTTTTAGAAAAATCATCCAAATTAGAATCAGATCAATTTTCTGTTATTAGCGAAAAATTAGATGCATCGTCTAATAAGGTAAAACTGCAAAATCAACTTAAAAATTACCAAGTAAGACAAGGGTTTTATTACATTACAGCTCCAACAAGTGGATATTTAACCAAATTAATTCGCTCAGGAATTGGTGAAACAATCAAGGAAGGTGAAGAAATGATGACAATCATGCCAGCTAAATTTGACTTTGCAGTGGAATTTTATGTGGACCCTATTGATTATCCTTTGGTTAAGAAAGGATCCGAAGTTCGTTTGATATTCGATGGATGGCCTGCAGTATTTTTCAACGGTTGGCCGAATACTTCTTTCGGAACCTATGGAGGGAAAATTTATGCGATTGACAATTTTATTTCTCCAAATGGAAAATATAGAGTAATGGCAATTCCAGATAAAAAAGATAAAAAATGGCCTCCTGGAATTCGTGTTGGTGGTGGAGTTAAAACCTTTGCATTATTAAATGATGTACCAATTTGGTATGAATTATGGAGAAATTTGAATGGATTTCCTCCGGAATATTATACAGGAATGCAAAATAGTCCTGGTACAAAAAGTGAGAAAAAATAATATTTTCTAATAATAAATTTGAAAATGCTCAAGCTACAATACATATTTATTCTGTTCACCATATCATTAAATGGTTTGCTTTATTCTCAGAAAAAACTCAGTTTTGAAGAGTTCAAAGGTCGATTAATGGAACATCATCCTGTTATAAAACAAGCTAAAAACATGGTTTTATCTGGAGAATTTGAAGTTATGAAAGCAAAAGGCCAACTAGATCCAGCTTTTTTTTCTGAGTTAAGTTCAAAGCAATTTGAGGGAAAAGAATATTACAATTTATCAAATACTGGTTTAAAAATCCCTACTTATTTGGGAATTGATTTAAAAACTGGATACGAGATAAACAAAGGATATTATATCAATGACGAAAGTCAAACGCCCGGAAGTGGTTTATGGTATGCTGGCATTGAAATTCCATTAGGGGAAGGCTTGTTCTTTGACGAACGACGAGAAATGATCCAAAAAGCGAAAGTTTTTCAGCAAATGAATGAAAATGAACAAAGGTTGTTGGTCAATGACTTAATCTTAGACGCATTCGCAAGTTATAACCTTTGGATTGAAAATTTTCAAAAACTAAAAATTGCTGAAGAAGGACTAAATTTTGCAAAAATTCGTTTTGTCGGTGTAAAAGAAAGTGCAATTCAAGGGGACATTCCTATCATTGATACTGTGGAGGCTAAAATTCAGTTAAAAATTAGGGAATCTGAGTTACTTCAAAGACAAAATGATTATAAAAATACACAGCAAACGCTTAATTTATACTTATGGACAGAAAATATGATTCCACTTGAACTGGAAAATGAAACAATTCCAGCAAATGATTTTCAATTAAATTTTCAAAGTAATAAATATACACTTCAAGCTTTAGAGGAAACAATCACCTCAAATCCATACATTCTCAATTACATGTACAAATTAGAGCAATTAAATATTGAGGAGCGATGGAAAAAAGAACAATTAAAGCCAGATATCAATTTAAGTTACAACCCACTTTCTCGTCCTGTTGGCAATAATCCACTTGCGGAGTATTCAATGAATAACTATAAGTTTGGATTCCAAGTTTATGTCCCACTTTTTATGCGAAAAGAACGTGGAAGTTACAGGCAAATTAAGCTGAAAGTTGAAAATGCAAGTTTGGATCTTAGTTATAAAACAGCCGAATTGAAGCAAAAAATAACCATATTACGAAATGACATTTTTACCTTGAATGAGCAATTAATCATTCAAAAATTGCAAGTTGAACAAGCAAAACAACTTCGAGATTCAGAACAAACTAGGTTTGACATCGGAGAAAGTTCACTTTTTATGATCAACACACGAGAACAAAACTATTTGAACATGAAGATCAAGTTAACTGAAATGGAAGCAAAAATGAAAATCTTAGAATATAAATGGCTGTGGATATTTAATGAAATTGCGAAATAAATATAAACACCTTATAATCAATTTCTTAATGTGAATTATCCGTTGCAATATCCGTTTTGCAACGATTACTACATTAAGAACCAGTAGTGATTTTATATCGATAATTTTAAAAAATAAATGTGAAAATCAACTTTTTTAAAAACAAATAACTGTGATTTATTAACTTTATCAACAATAAGTTTTAAAATAATAATAATCAAGCACTTAAGCTCACATTATCCGTTGCAATATCCGTTCTGCAACGGCTAATTATAATACTCCCCATTTTTCGGACAACTGATTAAATTGTAATTTTAACA
>JBIKSI010000205.1:0-4081 GCA_044348665.1 Crocinitomicaceae bacterium | reverse complement strand
TAAGCTGCTTGAATAAAATTGTATTTAAAATGTCCACCCTGCTCCGCTGGATTTAACTTCCCCGAAAGTCGGGACAAGCTGTTGAGATTGCTTCGCTTAGTTGCACCGCGAAAGCAGCCACGGGGTGAATCCTGCGGCAAATAAATCTCAACCCACATAAATTTCCCAAATCGTTTACTTTGACCAAAAATACAAACATTCTTTGATAAGTCGCACGTTTATGCATAATTTTTCATCTTCCAAGGTACTTTTTTGAAGTTGGTAATTTGATGTTGAAAAAAAATATTTTGGCGCAGTATTACAAATACTGCAAAGCATTTCCTGCGGAGCTGGATTTTTGAAGCCAATGTAAGCTGCTTGAATAAAATTGTATTTAAAATGTCCACCCTGCTCCGCTGGATTTAACTTCCCCGAAAGTCGGGACAAGCTGTTGAGATTGCTTCGCTTATTTGCAATCCTGCGGCAAATAAATCTCAACCCACATAAATTTCCCAAATCGTTTACTTTGACCAAAAATACAAACATTCTTAAATAAGTCGCAAGTTTTCGCATAATTTTTCATCTTCCAAGTAAGATTTTGAATTTCGCATAAATTACCACGCCCCGACGGAGTCCGGAAAGCCCGCATGAGTGCAGCGAAGAGGACTTGCAGGCGCAGGCGGTAAAGGCGCCGAACAAAAAAGAGAATTATTTTGTTTAGAATATTAATTCGAAAGTTTACAAGTAAAATTCAAAATGAAATTTTTTCTGTTTATTAAAAGCCAATATGACTAAAAATAATTATAAAATTTCTTAGTAAAAACAAAGTCTATTGACTAATTTTGCACAGATTAAAAAAAACAACACTATAATGGGGAAATTATCCAACTATTTGTTCTCAATGCGCATGATGGCACTTGCTATGATTGTGTTTTTTGTAGCAATCGGAGCAGCAACATTAATCGAATCTACCTACGGAATTCAAGCGGCTAAAATAATCATTTACAATGCTTTATGGTTTGAAATCGTACTTGCATTTTTAGCTATCAATTTAATTGCTAATATTTTTAGATACAAAATGTATCAGCGAGAGAAAGCAGCCATGTTTACTTTTCACATTTCATTTATTGTAATTCTATTGGGAGCTGCAATCACAAGATTTGTTAGTTTTGAAGGTCTGATGATGATTCGTGAAGGCGAAAAGTCTGATTTTATTTTTCTTTCAGATCCACATTTGTTTGTGCGAATTAATGATGGTAAAATGCAATATACCCTGAATGAAAAGAAATTTATGTCGGAGGTGACAAATAATTCTTTCGAAATACCTGTTGAATTTCCAAATCATAAAACACCTATATCCATTGAATACGTTGATTTTAAACAGAAACAAATCGACACATTGTTAATCAGTAACAAAATAAAATCTCATGTTTTAGACATTGTAACCGATGGAAAACGCTCAAATTACCTCTCACCAAATAGTTTCATTTCTGTCGGCGATATTCCAATTTCTTACGACAAGAAAAATTCTGCACCTGGAATTGATATTTCGTCTGTGAATGGAATGTTGATGCTAAAAACGAAATTGCCCATGCAATATTTGCCGATGACAGAAATGAAAAAAGTGCGAGAAACTGGAATTCCTGTGGCAGATTCAATGTACAAAAAGATTCCAACAGACTCTTTGGTTCCATTAAAAGAGAGAACTTTATATATTGTTAACGGACAACAATTTGTTTACAATCGTAAAATTGAAAATGCAAAAATGACAAAAATGTCCTCAGGAAAAAAAGATGTTGGAACAGATGTTTTGACCTTAAAAGTAACTGACGGAAAAATGAGTCAACTCGTTTCTTTGCAAGGAGGAAGTGGACAAATTCCTTCAAAAGAAGTTTTTCAATTAAACGGTTTGCAATATGAAATGGAATATGGATCGACAAGACAAATGCTTCCATTCTCCATTGCTTGTAGAGATTTTCAATTAGATAAATATCCAGGTTCTGAAGTTGCTTCCTCCTTTGCAAGTGAAGTAACCATCATTGATGACAAGAAAAAATTCAAAAAAGACAAACGTATTTTCATGAACAATGTAATGGATTATGGAGGTTACCGCTTTTTTCAATCTAGTTATGATTTAGATAATCCTCAAACTCCTGAAAACGAAGAAGGAACGCGTTTGAGTGTGAACTACGATTTCTGGGGAACAACCATTACTTATTTAGGATATTTATTAATGTCTATCGGAATGATTTTATCGCTTTTTGCTAGAACAGGTAGATTTAAAGATTTATTGGGGAAAATCTCCAAGTCACGAAATAAACGTGAATCTTCGATCCTTTCCCTTTTGATTTTGCTTTCGTTTTTTAGCTTTTCAAGTTTTGCTCAAGAAGATCATACTGGTCACAATCATGCTGAGGGTGAACATGTTGAAACTACAGCTGAGCATAATCATGAGCAACATCAGCATGTTTCTGCACCAAAAACAAAACCTATTTTCAGAATCATGTCGGAAGAACATTCTGATGAATTTGCTTCGCTCTTGGTTCAAGATTTTAAAGGTAGAATAGTTCCAGCACATACAGTTTGCGACGAATTATTGAGAAAGTTTTACGGAAAAAACACCTACAAAGATCACAATGCTGTGCAAACAATTATGAGCATGCACATGTATCCTGACCATTGGATGAAGGAGAAAATAATTTCAGTTCCAAAGGCTTGTAGAGAACGATTAAAATTAAATGAATATGAGAGTTTATTGGATTTAATTGATGAAACTCAAAATTTCAAACATTTAGATTTATACAACCAAGCGCATCAAAAATTAGAGTCTAAGCGAAGTGAATTTGATAAAAAATTGATTAAACTTGTTGAGCGTTTTCAAGTGGTTAATTCTGTTTTTTCTTGGGAATATATGAAAATTATTCCTGTAAAAAACGACCCTAAAAACATGTGGTACGTGCCTTTGAACATGGACTTAATGCAAAAGGATTCAGTTTCTTCAATTTTTGCACTTCAATACTTGTCAGAATTAGATAAAGCAACCAAAGCAAAATCGTATGGAGCGGCAACTGACAAATTGAGTGCACTAAAAAAGTTCCAACGAGAAGTCGCTGAAAATATCGTTCCAACAGAAAAATTGGTAAATATCGAAATTTCATACAATAAAATGAATATCTTCAAAAATGCTATGAATGCATATTTCTTTTTGGGAATGATTTTATTGATTATTTTCTTCATTCGCATTTTTGTGGAACCTACTCAAAAATCTGAAAAATTCTTTAAACGACTTTCGATTCCATTTGTTGCATTGATTGTTTTGATTTTTATTTATCACGCAGCTGGTTTGGGAATGCGTTGGTATATTTCAGGGCACGCTCCTTGGAGTAATGGATATGAAGCGATGGTTTTTATTGCATGGGTAACAGTTCTTGCAGGTTTTTTCTTTTCCAGAAAAATGTTAGTTGTTTTAGCGGTGACTTCTATTTTGGCATTTTTTATTCTTTTTGTTTCCAATTTAAACCTCTTAGATCCAGAAATTACTCCTTTGCAACCCGTTCTAAAATCTTATTGGTTGATGATTCACGTAGCAATTATTACAGGAAGTTACGGATTCTTAGGTTTAGGAGCAATTTTAGGTCTATTGAACATGGTACTTTACATTTTCAGAACAAGTATCAACGGAAAAAGAATAACAACGCACATCAACGAAATCACTTATGTATCAGAATTAACGATTACAATCGGTTTATTCATGTTAACAATAGGAACATTTTTAGGAGGTATTTGGGCCAATGAATCTTGGGGACGTTATTGGGGTTGGGATGCCAAGGAGACTTGGGCACTCATTTCCATCATGGTTTATGCACTGATCTTGCACATGCGATTCATTCCCTTTTTAAGGGGCAATTACGCCTTTAATGTGGCCAGTATTTTTGGATTTGCTACCATCATTATGACCTATTTTGGGGTGAATTATTATCTGTCAGGATTACATTCATACGCCGCTGGTGATCCAGTTCCTGTTCCCGTTTGGGTGTATATTGCATCTGCGGCGGTATTGATGCTTTCTATTTGGGCTTATTTTGGGAAGAAGAGAGCTGAT
>JBIKSI010000097.1:0-13860 GCA_044348665.1 Crocinitomicaceae bacterium | reverse complement strand
TAGTACAGTATTGCCTAAAAATTATCCTTTCAAAAATTTTGAGTATTCACCAAAATTATTTTTCTAATAGGAAATACTCAAATCTAGTTCAAATTAGGGTCTGACTTTTTCAGCAGACCCTATTTAAATCTGGAATTAAATACATTCCTTCTAATAGGGATGAAAACCAGTAATTTCCTCTATTATCTTCCAGTCCTGTGGTGATTTTTTTGCCTTTTAAAAAATGTTTTTTTAGTATTAATTTTCCATTATTTATTTCGTAAACAAAAACTCCATCTGCTGAAAAAATCCAAATATTATTTGCAAAAACCTTAAAATCTAAAATTTCCAATTCAAAATTGAAATCAGCAAAACGAAGGACTTTATTATTTTTTAAATGAAATAGTTGTTTGGAACTATTATTTCGAGAAACGAAAAGTATTTCATTTTTAAGTTTGGTGATGTACCAAAAACTTTTTCCGTTAGGTAAATCGGTAACGAGTTTTTTATTCAATTGCTCGTCGATTGCGTAAAGGAAAGAATTAGCAATAAAATAAAATTTTTTTCCATCTGTATAAGAGTTTAAAACAAATTCTTTGCCAATGGAAATAGTTTTAAGTTTCTTCAGATTTTTCAAATCATAAACAGAAATTCCATGCTCGGTTGTTGCAAATAAGTGTTTTTTTGTCATTCTTTGTGGAATGTAATCCACAGGTTTATGATTTGCTAATTGTTTTAGTTTACCATTTTCTAAATATAAAAGAAAGCCGTCAAAGTTTTGATACTAAATTCTTCCATAAACATCTTGCTGCAAAGCACTTCCTGCGAGAGAGGATTGATTTTCAGCAACAAAATGTTTGAAACTTGAACCGTCGTATTTGGCTAAGCCATCATTAGAACACAGCCATAGGAAACCTTGATTATCCTGGAGTATATTATAAACTGTATTTGAACTTAAGCCCTGGTTTTTATTGATCGCAATAGAAAATGGTTCTTGTGAAAAAACCAAGGAAGAAATTATTCCAAATAAAAAAGCGATTACAAGTTTCATTCAAACACAAAAATAGGGATTTTTATGCTCACAAACTTTTATGGATTTGTGGAAATGGTGATTTTTCCTTTAAATGTAAGATTTGGGTTTATTTTCAAGCTTTTAGCAATCACTTAAAGCACAAATTAAACTGCCACTTCACCCTTAATATGGGGATGTGGGTCGTAATTCAACAATTCAAAATCCTCGTAAGTAAAACCGAAAATATCTTTCACATTTGGATTGATTTTCATGCTTGGCAAAGGCCTGCAATCACGTGTTAATTGTAATTTCACTTGTTCTAAATGATTGTTGTAAATATGAACATCACCAAAAGTGTGAATAAATTCTCCCACTTGTAAATCGCAAACTTGTGCAATCATCATGGTTAATAAAGCGTAGGATGCAATATTGAATGGAACTCCCAAAAATGTGTCGGCGCTACGTTGGTACAACTGACAACTTAATTTTCCATCCGCTACAAAAAATTGAAACATTGTATGACAAGGCGGTAAAGCCATGTTATCGACATCTGCCACATTCCATGCTGAAACTAATAATCTGCGTGAATTGGGGTTTGTTTTAATTTGCTTAATTAAGTTGCTTATTTGGTCAATGGTGCCGCCATCTTTTGCTGGCCAAGAACGCCATTGGTATCCGTAAACTGGACCTAAATTTCCATTTTCATCCGCCCATTCGTCCCAAATACGTACATTGTTGTCTTTCAAAAACTTAATATTCGTATCACCTTGTAAAAACCACAACAACTCAATAATAATCGAACGCAAATGCAATTTTTTTGTTGTAACCAAAGGAAAACCCTCATTTAAATCAAAGCGCATTTGGTACCCAAAAGTGGAAATCGTTCCAGTTCCTGTGCGGTCACCTTTTTGAGTTCCTTTATCTAAAATGTGATTTAATAAGTCGTGATATTGTTTCATTTTTTAATAGACATTAGATGTAAGACTTAAGACAAAAGACTTAAAGTCTACATTTTTTAAGCAACGAAGTTACTAAAATTATATTTGTTTAGATGAAAATTTTTTTAATAAAGTAAACTAAAAGGAATCAATTGTAATTCTGTCAATTTTATATTTTTCATTTTCTTTTTTGGACATTAACAAAAATGTTTGTTTTTCCCCTTTGAAATATAAGCTGAAATAGTTTTTGTCTGCTAAATTTAGAATTTCAAAACCAATAATTTTAGGAGTTTTATTTTTTAGTTCTTGATTTACATTCTTTATAAAAATGGATAATTCAGCAGGATTGAAATTTTGATTTGAAAAATATAAGTCAAGATTCGTAGTGTCATTAATTTTTATCTTGTCAAATAACGAATCTGCTTGTTTTTTTATTTGTGAAAACGCATGTAAATCTTTGTTGCTGAGGTAATTGATTTTGCTATTTAATTCGTCGTACAAATTGTAGCGTTCGAATTTAATATCATTTTGTTCAAAAATTTCATAAAAATTTAAAAGCACTAATTCACTTGAAACAATAAAATTTCTTGGTTTCTGTAAAAAAAATGAAACTTCCTTGTTTTCACCAATATCAATTTTCACTTTGTTTGATGATGAATTATTTACACAAAGAACCAAAGAATCAATCTTTTTGGTGTCATGGTTTACTACAATCTTGGAAGATTCTTTAACTTTGGTTGTGCAAGAAAGTAAAATTAATAGAACTAGTATTAATAAATTCTTCATTCTACACTTATCACTCTTAATTCTTAATTCTTCACTCATAATTCAAACTCAATGCTTCACATCCAACTCCACATTAGGGTCGTGTTTGTGTTTGAAGAAGATTGCGAATAAGATTGCAATTACTGCTGCGTATAGTGCAAATGATAACCAAACACCTTGCCATTCTTTAATTTCCACAACTTTATTAAAAACCCCATTTCCATCAACCTTATTATATTTGGTTATTTCTTTTAGCCATGATGCTTCCGTTGAGCAATGAAAATGTCTAGCTAAGTTGTTTATGTTATCAAATTTTAAAGTGAAAAAATGTTTTATTATTAATCCACTAGTAAAACTTCCAATTATTGCTCCAATTCCATTTACCATCATGATAAACAAACCTTGAGCACTGGAACGAATTTTAGAATCTGTTTGTGTTTCAACATAAAGTGAACCAGAAACGTTGAAAAAATCAAATGCCATTCCGTAAACTATACAGGAAACGATTATCATCCACAATCCATCAGCAGGATTTCCATAAGCTAATAAACCAAATCTTAGAACCCAAGCAAACATGCTGATTAACATTACCTTTTTGATTCCAAATTTCTTTAGGAAAAATGGAATTGCCAAGATAAATAAGGTTTCAGAAACTTGAGAAATGGACATAATTATAGTTGAATATTTTACAACAAACAAATTAGAATATTCTTGATATTTTTTAAATTCATCTAAAAAAACATCACCATACATGTTGGTTAATTGTAAAGCTGCACCCAAAAACATAGCAAAAACAAAAAACATCGCCATTTTCGGATTTTTGAATAATTTAAAGGCATTTAAACCCAAGCTTTCAACAATTCCTTTTGATTCCTGATTTCTGTTTGGTTTACATGCAGGCAAAGTAAAAGAATATAAACCTAAAATGATCGAACCAATTGCAGAAATATAAAATTGTACTTCAGAGGATTTGCTACCTGTTAAATTCGTTGTCCACATCGCAACAATAAAACCAATTGTTCCCCAAACACGAATTGGTGGAAACACTTTAATTACATCGTAATTGTTGGATTTTAAGGTATTGTAAGCTACAGAATTTGATAAGGCAATAGTTGGCATGTAAAAAAGCATCGCAACCAACATAAACCAAAAGAAAGTGTTTGGGTCATTCACTTGGGGTAAATAAAAAACTACTGCACCTGATAATATATGTAAGACTCCGTAAAGTCTTTCTGCATTAACCCATTTATCTGCAATAATTCCTGTTAATGCAGGCATAATTAATGATGAAAGCCCAAGCGTTGTGAAAATAGCAGAAAACTCAACTGGTCCCCATTGTTTTGTTCCGAACCAATAATTTGCAATTGTTATCAACCAAGCTCCCCAAACAAAAAATTGGAGAAAGTTCATCGTAATTAATCGTAATTTTAAGTTCATGGCAGTATGGTTTTAATTATTGTCTTTTGTTGATTTCATCTCGGATTTTGGAAGCTTTTTCGTAGTCTTCTTCATCAATGGCTTCTGATAAATGAACATTTAATTCGTCAATAGTCATCCCTGTCAATGGATTTTCATGATTCTCTTGTGTATCTTCTTTTTCGCCTTCTAAAGCATTGTCAGAATTTTCATCCAAAACAATTCCCGCTGAAGCTAAAATATTCTCAAACGTATAAATTGGACATTTGAAACGAACACCCAAGGCAATTGCATCGGAGGTACGAGCATCAATTTCACTGAACATACCATCTTTTTCACAGATTAATTTTGCAAAAAAGATTCCTTCATTTAAATTGTAAATTACAACTTCCTTTACTTTTATTCCGAAAGACAGTGCAAAACTTTTAAATAAATCGTGTGTTAGTGGCCTAGTTGGAGTCATTTTTTCCAATTCGATAGCTATTGCCTGCGCCTCAAATCCACCTATTACAATCGGTAAACTTCTTTTTCCTCCCGCTTCTTTTAAAACTAAAGCATACGCACCAGATTGTGTTTGACTGTAAGACAATCCAGCAATTTCGAGTTTAACTTTATCCATCAGCTATTTTAACGATTAAAAAATGAAAAGGGAAGCTTATTCAACTTCCCTATAAAATTCATGGTAAATATACAAATTTTTTAAAACAAACTAATTTGCTGCATGGAATTTTTTAACTGCCTCAGTTAATTTTGGTAAAACTTCAAACGCATCTCCAATAATTCCGTAGTCTGCTGCTTTAAAAAATGGTGCTTCAGAATCAGTATTAATTACTACAATTACTTTCGAACCATTAACTCCAGCTAAATGTTGAATTGCTCCAGAAATTCCTGCTGCGATGTATAAATTTGGTCGAATTGCAACTCCTGTTTGTCCAACGTGTTCGTGGTGAGGTCTCCAACCAATATCAGCAACTGGACGAGAACATGCTGTTGCAGCACCCAAAGCATTTGCTAAATCCTCAACAATTCCCCAGTTTTCAGGACCTTTTAAACCTCTTCCTGCTGAAACAACTAATTCTGCTTCTGGCAAAGGAATATTTCCTTCTGGTTTTTTGGTTTCCAATACTTTAATTGCTGAACTTCCTGCATTTGAAGCAAATTCTTCTACCGAACAAGCACTTCCTGTAATTTCAGGTTGAAGTGAATTTGCTAACAAAGAAATAATTTTTTTGGAAGTATTTACATTTACTGTTCCAAATGCTTTTCCTGAAAATACATTTACTTTGCAAGAAAAACCATTCGATGTTTCAGGTAAAGCAATCGCTCCAGAAATCAAGCCTGCTTTTAGGCGAACAGACAATCTTGGCGCTACAGCTTTTGCAGTAATATCGTGAGAAAATAATATAACTTCTGCTCCGCTTACTTCAGCAGCATTTGAAACCAAACGAGTAATTTGCTGAGCGTCTCCGTTTACCACAGAACGGTCAACCATAACTTTGGAAGCACCATACTCACCTAATTTTGCTAAATCAGAATTAGTACCTGCTGAAACAACAATTACTTCTCCTCCTAATTTTTTCGCGTAAGTAACAGTTTCCAAAGATGCTTTTGACAAACCGTTATCGCTATTTATGTATACTAATGTTTTCATTTTTATAAGATTTTAGACAATAGACAATAGACAATAGACTTTGACAATTCGATGTCTTAAGTCTTTTATCTTTTGTCTAATAGTCTTTCATTTAAATAACTTTCGCTTCTGTATGTAACAATTGAACTAATTCATCCATGTTGTTCACATCAATCATTTTACAAGCTTTTTTCGCTTCAGGTAATGTGTAAGATGTGTAAGAAGTCAATAAATCACATGCAATTGGTTCGATTACTTGTAATGGTTTTGTACGAGCAGCCATAATTCCTCTCATGTTTGGAATACGTTGTTCAGCCATCCCTTTCGCACAACTAACAACTGCTGGTGTTGAAACTTCAACAACTTGAATTCCACCGACAATTTCTTGCTCCAATTTTAAAGAAGTCCCATTAACATCTAATTTTGTTGCCAGAGAAACATAAGGAACATCTAATGCTTCAGCAATCATTCCAGCAACTTGAGAACCATTATAATTAATAGTTTCTTTACCAGTTAACACTAAATCAAAATTGTTTGCTTTTGCATATTCAGCAATTTGAAATGCTGTAAAATAAGCATCTGTTGGCTCAGCGTTGATTCTTACTGCGTCATCAGCACCAATTGCCAATGCTTTGCGAATAATTGCCTCATCAGCAACATTTCCTACATTGATAATTGTTACATTTCCACCTTGAGCTTCTTTAATTTCAAGAGCTCTAACAAGTGCATACCACTCGTCATAAGGATTAACAATGTATTGAACACCATTTTCATCAAATTTTGTATTGCCATCCGTAAATGCAATCTTTGATGTTGTGTCTGGAGATTTACTAATACAAACTAGTATTTTCATGTCTATTTCTTTAAAATCGATACAAAAATAAGAAACAAATATTAATTGATATAGTTTATTCCAAAGATATTTTAATAAAATAGCAAAGGTGCCTTAGTGTGTTTAGGACACTTGTTTTCATTTTTTCTGAAACATTTTTTCTGAATTGCTGTTTTCTTTAGTAATTTTTCTTACTTTTGGAACCCAATTTGGAAAATAATTTAGTATCAATTATATGAGAACTGTACAATTTAGAGAAGCATTAAGAGAGGCAATGAATGAGGAAATGCGTGCTGATGAACGTGTGTTTTTGATGGGAGAGGAAGTTGCAGAATACAATGGAGCATACAAAGTTTCGCAAGGAATGTTGGATGAATTTGGTCCAAAACGTGTAATAGATACTCCAATTGCTGAATTAGGTTTTGCTGGAATTGCTGTTGGTGCTTCCATGAATGGTTTGAGACCAATTGTGGAATTTATGACATGGAATTTTGCAATCTTAGCGGCAGATCAAATCATTAATAGTGCTGCAAAAATGTTGCAAATGTCTGGTGGTCAATATAACTGCCCAATTGTTTTCCGAGGAGGAAATGGTACAGCAGGACAATTAGGAGCTACGCACTCTCAAAGTTTTGAAGCATTTTATGCACACGTTCCAGGTTTAAAAGTAATCACTCCTTCAAATCCTTATGATGCGAAAGGTTTATTAAAAGCTGCTATTCGTGACAATGATCCAGTTGTATTTTTGGAATCTGAAAAAATGTATGGTGACAAAGGTGAAATTCCAGAAGGAGAATACATTATTCCTATTGGAGTAGCTGATATCAAACGAAAAGGTACAGATGTTACTGTTGTTTCTTTTGGGAAAATCATCAAAGTGGCTTATGAAGCAGCAGAATTATTAGAAAAAGAAGGAATTTCTGTTGAAATTATCGACTTGAGAACAATTCGTCCAATTGATTACCACTGTGTTGTGGAATCAGTAAAGAAAACAAATCGTTGTGTTGTGTTAGAAGAATCTTGGCCATTGGCTTCTATTTCATCTGAAATCGCTTACCATTTGCAAAACTATGCTTTTGATCATTTGGATGCTCCGGTAAAACGTGTGACGCAAACTGATACACCATTTGCATTTTCACCAACATTAATTGATGAGGCGCTGCCAAATGTAAAACGATTGATTGACGCAATTAAATCAACTTTGTATAGAAATTGATTTTTAGATATTATTGAATAAAAAAGGGCTGATTTGTAATAAAATCAGCCCTTTGTTTTTTTGTATGTATTCCTCTTTTAAATCTCAGCAGAACTGCAAGGAAAAGAGCGATCTACTTTTTTAAATAATCCTTGTAAAACTTTTCCGGGACCAACTTCAACTACTTCACTTGCACCATCAGCAATCATTTGATTCATGGTTTGTGTCCAACGAACTGGTGCAGTTAATTGAATAATTAAATTCTTTTTAATTTCATCCGGTGAAGAAACAGCAGATGCAGTTACGTTTTGATATACTGGACAAATTGGCTGTGAGAAAACGGTTTCTTCAATTGCAGCAGCCAATTCTTCACGTGCTGGTTCCATTAATGGTGAGTGAAATGCTCCACCGACAGGCAAAATTAACGCTCTTTTTGCTCCAGCCTCTGTTAATTTTGTGCATGCAAGTTCTACTGCAGGAAATGAACCAGAAATTACTAGTTGTCCTGGACAGTTGTAATTTGCGGCAACAACAACTCCATCAATTGCTTCGCAGATGTCTTCCACTTGTTTGTCTTCTAAACCTAAAATTGCAGCCATTGTTGAAGGTTCTGCTTCACATGCTTTTTGCATGGCTAATGCTCTTTTGTAAACCAATTTTAAACCATCCTCAAACTTCAAAGTTTTATTGGCAACTAATGCAGAAATTTCCCCTAAAGAATGACCTGCTACCATGTCTGGTTTGAAGTTTTCACCTAAACAAGCAGCTAATATGGTGGAATGTAAAAATATGGCTGGTTGTGTTACCTTAGTTTGTTTCAATTCATCATCAGATCCCTCAAACATGATTTTTTGAATATCGAAACCTAATATTTCATTTGCTTTTGCAAAAAGTTCTTTTGCTAAATCAGATTTTTCGTACAAATCTTTTCCCATTCCTGAGAATTGTGCTCCTTGACCAGGAAAAACGTATGCTTTCATGTCTTTATTTTTAGTTAAAGGCAAAAATACATAATTATTTGAGCTTTTAAAAATATTGAGACACAAAAAAACCACTCGCTTTTGACGAGTGGTTTTCCATTAATTATAATTTAAGCTACCACATGGTAGTTTCGATCAAATTATTTTCTGATTACTAATTTCTCAGTAATAACAGCATTGTCAGTTGCAAAGTTAACAACATAAATTCCGTTAGAGAAAGTAGTTGTGTTAACGTTTAATGCGTGAGCACCAGCAGCTTTGTTTCCTAAGTTAGAAGCGTAAACAACTTTTCCAGATAAATCTGTGATTGTTACATTAACTGTAGAATTGTTTTTCAAAGCATAAGAAACTTCAACATTTTCAGTTGCAGGGTTTGGATATACGTTGAAAGAAGACACTGCTTCATTTTCGTTGATGCCTAAAACACACTCAGATGTAGAAGTACAACCATTTAAAGAAATAATTACACCATAGTTCCCTGCAACAGTTGGAGTGAAAATCTGCGTTGTAACACCTACAGGAGCATTTCCATTATTACAATCAACCCATACATAAGTTGCACCACCACCTTGAGTAGCAGCGAAAGTACCAAATACGTTAGTAATTGTTGGATCAATGTTAGTAACTGAAACTATGATAGGAGCAGAAGCGATACCGTTAACAACAGCAGCGTAAGTACCAGCAGCAGAAACAGTCAATGTAGTTCCAACTTCGTTTGGAATAACTGTACCATCTAAAGTCCAAGTGTTACCTGCAGCAGCAGAAGAAGTTAATGTTAACGTTTCATTTGAACACAATGCGTTGCTTGGGTTAGATGAAGAAATTGATGGAGCAGAAACGAAAGACATTCTTACTGCTGGAGAGAATCCCCAAGCAACGAAATAATTTACTGCTGCATTTGCTCCAAAAGGACCATAACAAGTAGTTGAGAAATCATCATCACCAGTGTCGCTTCCACCAATAAAGATACGATCTGCACCTGCATTTTTTCTTACTTCTAATACATAATTCCAACCAGCTTCTAATGCAACTGGTGCATTAAAGTTAATGTTTGAAAAGTCACCAGAACCAATTGCAGAAGCTGGAATTGTATATTCTACTTCATCAACGAATTCCATTGCTTGTACACTGTTGAAGTTAGCATCAGTAAAACTAAAACGAGACAAACGAATAATAGCAGAAACAGCAGTTGTTCCAGTTTCAAATTTAACTGAAGCTGCATTTAAAATTGTTGCATTGTTAATTTGGAAAATGTTACCCATTGCAGTTTCATCATCAAGGTTAAATCTATAGATTCCATCAACGGTGAAGTCTTGCGCATAAGTTGCATCACTTGTACTGAAAGATACAGGAACTGAAGCATCATTTGCTGTGTTATCATCTGCATTTACACTAAAAGAAATTGTATAAGTTTTGTTAGCTTCTGGCATCAATCCAGTAGTTACCCAAACTGTATCAGCAGCACCAATTGGTAAATCAAAAGTTGCAGGAGTAGTGTAAACATCAGTTGTACCATCATTGATTGTAACATTTAATGTAGAACCTACTGCAGCTGTACCACCTAAGTTGTTTAAAGCAACACCAACAACCATTGGCTGCATTTGTGAACTTGCTTCAATTGAATAGTCATAAGCATTGATAATATCATGTGTAAAAGCTTTACCAACAACGATGTCATTACCTGAAGCTTCTTCGATAATCAAATCATCAACAGCCCAACCGTAATCCCATGCACCAACATAGTGAAAACGAATCAAAACTTCAGATTGACCACCAGCAACAGCACTGATGTTTAAGGTAATTAAATCTGGATTAGCAGTACTTGCGTTAACAGCTACTCCTTCATTTACAAGATATTCTGTCCAAGTTGAACCATTGTCACCACTTACTTCTACAGCTGTAGTTTCAGCAAATCTTGTGTGATATTGCTCAAACGTCAAAACTACTGCAGCATTTGCAGACAAATCAATTGGAGTATTCAATGTCATGTACGCATCTTGAGTGGTGCCAGCACCTTGAGCATCAGAATCAAGGACTGCAAATCCGTCAGCAACTGAAGTTGACGCAAATGGCCCGGCAGACCAAACTCCAACACCAATTGCAGTAGGATCAGTTGTAAATTCCCAATCAGCTGCAGGATTACTTGTGTTTTCAAGTGTCCAATCAGCAGCATTATTGAATGTGTTTGTGTAAAGAATCGCTTTGTTTGAAACAACAGCATCCTTTTTTGCTTTCTTATTCTCAGTAACTGAGACATAGTTTTTAGCTTTTAAAGCTGATTTATTAGCTACTTTGCCTTGAGCCATCGAAACTGAGGCAAGTGCAATAGCAAATAAACTTAAGTAAACTTTTTTCATAATTAATATAATTTTTTGATGTACAAAATTAATAAAAATTTAACACATACAAGGTTTGTATCAAAAAAACGTTTAAAAAAGAAAAAGGTTGGAGAAAAACGAAAAAAAAATCAATTTGTGTTTATTTGTTTTTTCCTTTCCAAAAGATTTATAAAGCAGAAAAGCCGCTATTTTTAATAGCGGCTTTCAAAAATATAGAGAAAATCTTTACTCTTAATTTGTAATGTGAATTTTCTGACTTGTCATTGCATTAGCTCCTTTAAAAACTAAGAAATAATTTCCAGTAGATACATTCTCAAATTTAACGTTCATCTCTAAACCAGAAATAGTGTAAGTAGAAATTACTCTACCTAACTGATCCGTTAATTCAACTTTATTAAATTGATTTAAAGTATTAGATTTAATTGTAACATTATCAGTTGATGGATTAGGGTAAATTGAAATTGAAGAATTAGAATTTTCATTAATTCCAGCACACTCTTCAACAATAACCGTTACTTCATCTGAAGCAGAACAACCATTTGCAGCAATACCAATTACTGTGTAAACTGTTGTTCCAGCAGTTACTGAAAACGGAGTATTATTTACAACACCATTGTCCCAAGTATATGTAGTTGCACCTGATGCATCTAACAACAACATTTGGTTTGAACAGATAGTTTGATCATCACCTGCGCTAACAGTTGGTAAATCTAAAGCTGTAACAGTAATTGTTGCAGAATTTGAACAATTGTTAATGTCAGTTCCAATTAATGTATAAGTTTCGGTAGCCGTAATTGTTTCAGGAACATCATTTGTAATCCCATTATTCCAAACATATGTTAATGCACCTTGACCAGAAAATGTAAATTCTGAACCAGTACAAACATCTGAATCTACACCAGCAGAAACGATTGGTAAATCTAAAGTTGTAATTGTTACTGAAGCTGAATTCGAACAGTTATTCATGTCTGTTCCAACTACACTAAAAGTTGAAGTTGAATTTACTACAAAAGGAACATCATTTGTAACCCCATTGTTCCAAACATAAGTTAAGGCACCTTGACCAGAAAATGTAAACTCAGAACCAGCACAAACAGAAGCATCAACACCAGCAGAAACTACTGGTAAAGGATTCATTGTTGTTGAAATGTTATCTGAAACAGAAGAACAACCTTGTGCGTTTGTGTGAGTAAGGGTAATCGTTTCCGTTGTTGAAACGTTTATTGACTGCGTGTTTTCACCAGTTGACCACATGTTACCTGTTGCCTCAGAAGAAGTTAAAGTTACCATTTCACCAGCACAAAACGATAATTCTCCAAAACTAATTGTTGGAACAAGCGCTCCTAAATCAGTAATTGTAGCAGTAATTGTATTTGAAACACAAGCGCCAGAGTTCATGATAATTTGATAATTTCCAGCTGCTAAATTCGTAACTGTGAACGGTAAAGTTACAGTTGCAAAAATGTTTCCATTAACAACTAAATCTCCAGTTCCTGCACCATTGATTTGAATTGAACCATCATTGTTTCCATTACAAGTTGAAGGAGAAACAGTGCCTAATACTAAAGCAACATCGTTTACAACAACATTAATCATAGCAGAAGTGCCGTTTGCAGTTGAAACTGAATATACTCCTGTTGCTGAAACTGTAATGTTTTGAGTTGTTTCACCACTTGACCAAGTGTTACCTGTAGCAGCTGAGGATGTTAATTCTACTGTTTGACCTTGGCAAAGTTGAATTTCATTGTTAACAGGAGCAACGGATGAAGTAATTACAGGAGCAGTTTGTGGAGCTTGCATTAAAAGTCTTACTGCTGGAGAGAAACCCCAAGCAACGAAATAATTTTCAGCAGAATTCGCTCCAAACGGGCCAAAACAAACTGTTGAATAATCATCATCTCCCTCAGCGCTACCACCGATAAAAATTCGATCAGCACCAGCATTTTTTCTAACTTCTACTACATAATTCCATCCAGCTTCTAAAGAAATAGGATTTGCAAAATTGATTGTAGTAAATTGACCTGAACCAATATCAGAAGCATTAATAGTATATTCTACTTCGTCAACAAAATCCATATTCTGAACAGAATTAAAGTTAGCATCGTTAAAGCTAAATCGAGAAACACGAATAATTGCAGAAACCGCAGTTGTTCCTGTTTCAAATTTCACTGATGCACTTGCTAAAGTTTCATTGTTAAAAACTTCAAAAATATTACCCATCGAAGTCTCAGGATCTAAATTAAATCTGTAGATTCCGTCAACGGTGAAGTCTTGAGCGTAAGTTAAATCACTTGTACTGTAAGAAACAGGAACCGACATGTCATTTGATGTATTATCATCAGCAACAACGCTAAAAGAAATTGTATACATTTTGTTAGATTCCGGCATAAAGCCAGTTGTTACCCATACAGTATCAGAAGCACCAACACCTAAATCATATAAAGCTGGAGCTGTGTATACATCTGATGTTCCATCATTGATAGTTACATTCAAAGTTGCACCTACAGCAGCAGTGCCACCAAAGTTTGACAAAACAACACCTACAACCATTGCTTGCATTTGATTAGCAGCTTCAATTGAATAATCGTACCCATTGATAATATCGTGAGTAAAAGCTTTACCAACAACGATGTCATTACCAGCAGCAGCTTCAATAATCAAATCATCAACAGCCCAACCGTAATCCCATGCACCAACATAGTGAAAACGAATCAAAACTTCAGATTGACCACCAGCAACAGCACTGATGTTTAAGGTAATTAAATCTGGATTAG
>JBIKSI010000096.1:0-14133 GCA_044348665.1 Crocinitomicaceae bacterium | reverse complement strand
TTCTTTGATAGCTTCAATAGCAACTTTTGCTTTGAAAGCAGCACTAAATTTTCTTCTTTCTTTTTTCATATTCAACTGTTAAAATTACAATTTAATCAGTTGTCCGAAAAATGGGGAGTATTATATTATTTCTGTTTTTGAAATTCATTTTCAAAGAAAATTTTGTTGTTTTTATGGAAAGTTTTAAAAGCTCGCATCTTCCAATAAAAACACATAGTTATGAAAAAAGTAATTTTATTCGCTTTACTCGTAAGTTCAAACTTATTGGTAGCACAGGGTTCAATGGGAGAAGTAGTTGGAACCTTTATTTCTAAGAAAGATAAATCCCCAATTGTCAATGCACGGATTCAAACTGTTTCAAATGGAACATTATATGGTTCTAAGTCTGATTTGGATGGTAGATTTCGTGTCTCAGCAATGCCCCCAGGAGAATATGTCTTCAAAATCATTATTGATGGTGACACCATTCCAAATATTGCTGTAAAAGTGCCGATGGATGGAATTGTGAATTTGGGAAATATTGAACTTAAACCAAAAGTACTTTCTTTTGACGCGGCAGATGTTAGACCAGACATTATCCCAAGTTTAACCTATGGCGTCGCATCTGAAATAAAAATGGATCGAGAACAAATCAAGAGGAGTCCTGGAAAATTTAACCAAAATGAAATGATTGCAGCTATGACATCAGACATTAAAGTTGCTGACGATGGAAGTTTAGTTTTCCGTGGTGCCAGAAAGGGTGATATGATTTACATGATGGATGGTGTAAAAATGAATGAAGTGACAAATTTGCCTAGTGCTGCTATTGGTGGATTGATGGTTTACACAGGTGGAATTCCCGCAAAATATGGGGATACTCTAGGAGGAGTTGTTGTAATGGAGTCTTTAGGTTATTTTGATTTATACCGTGCTTGGGAAGCGCAGCAAATTAGAAATAGTAAGGATTAGAAATTTTGCATTAAGGTGGAAATTGATTTAAAATATTGATTTTCAAACATATACTGGTTTTTAACGGATAATCAACATGTATCTTGCTGATTTACAAAAGTTTATATTCAACAGGCTGATTATTAATGTAGTATCGGTTGTGAAACGGATAGGAAACGATTAAGTTTTTGAATATCAGATTATTGCAAAAAATGATCAAATTTAAAATACGACTTTTGTAGAAAAATTGAATTATTTTTAATTCGGACAAATTACTAGAAACAAAAAAAGCTTGTCTTAAATAGACAAGCTTTTCTTTTCTCTTATGTTTTCCTTAATCCTTAATCAAGAATTGGAATTTGTCAATATTTTTTAAGGCGATACTTGTTCCTCGTGCTACAGCTCTCAATGGATCTTCAGCAATGTGAACAGGTAATTTTGTTTTTTGAGAAATACGTTTATCTAATCCTCTCAACATCGAACCTCCACCTGCTAAGTAAATACCTGTTCGGTAAATATCTGCAGAAAGTTCAGGTGGTGTCATTTCTAAGGCACTCAAAATAGCTTCCTCGATTTTTGAAATTGTTTTGTCTAAAGCATGAGCAACTTCAGAATAAGTAACAATAATTTCTTTTGGAATACCTGTCATTAAATCACGACCACGTACTGCATAATCAGGTGGTGGATTATCTAATTCTGGAATAGCTGCTCCAACTTCGATTTTTAATTGTTCTGCAGTACGTTCTCCAACTAAAATGTTGTGCTGACGACGCATGTATTCTTCAATATCTTGTGTGAAATCATCACCAGCAATACGAATTGACTTATCACATACGATTCCTCCAAGAGCAATTACTGCAATTTCGGAAGTTCCTCCACCTATGTCAATAATCATATTTCCCATTGGTTCTTCCACGTCAATCCCGATTCCGATTGCAGCAGCCATTGGCTCGTGAATTAAGTAAACTTCTTTCGCTCCTGCGTGCTCACAAGAATCTCGAACAGCACGTTTTTCAACCTCAGTAATACCTGAAGGAATACAAACAACCATTCTTAAATTTGGAGAGAAAATGCTCTTTTTTCCAGAATTGATCATTTTGATCATCCCGCGAATCATTGCTTCAGCACTTTGGAAATCCGCAATTACTCCATCTTTTAATGGTCTAACTGTTTCAATTAATTTGTGGGTTTTTCCGTGCATTTGCTGTGCCTTCTTTCCGATGGCAACAATGTTTCCTGTTTGAATATCTCTCGCGACGATGGAAGGCTCATCAACAACAACCTTATCATTCATGATAATTAAGGTGTTAGCAGTACCTAAATCGATTGCAATTTCTTGCGTTAAAAAACTAAATAATCCCATGTTATATCTTATGTCCTTCTAAAAAAGACGCTATTTATTGACTGTTTATCGTAAAATCTTGAAAATTGTTTCAAAGTTACGTATTTTTTTTCTGTAAACTTGAAATTATTATTTATTTTCATATTAAAATCAACAGTTTAGCACGTGAAATATTTTTTTCACTTCTATCACTTTTAGTCTAAATTATTATTTGCAGAGTAAAATATGGACTTGAAAGTTCAATTGTGCCTCGAAAACGCAAATCTGGCACCTTTCACAAAAAGCAAGCGTAAAAAAATCAAGTGTTTGAGCGCAGCGAGTTTTGATTTTTTAGCGTCGTTTGTTGAAAGGTAGATGCGTTTTCAAGCACTAGATTACCTCACAACTTTCGCTCTGACGTTTGTTGTTGTTCGTCTTCATCCACTTGTCGTGGATTCTTAGTTCTTTTTGGCGATGAACTTTTCTCATGAGCACCTAATAAAAACATAAAAAGGGCGAATAAAAAGAACGAAAATTAGCTTTTTGTTTTTAAATTATGAATTTTGTTGGCAGTAATAGGGTTAATCGATGTTGTTAATTCCCAACTCTTCCGCAATCATTAAAAAGCAAAAAAGCTCAAAAAAACTTGCTTAACAATATTTAACAGCATTCATAAATGTAAAAACCATTATCTTTAGCATTTTTGTAGTCTAATTAAGTCAGATAAATTATGTTAGAAGGTGAAAATAATACCTTAAGTCCAGCTGAAAATTTACGCATATTAGCGGAAAAAATTCAACTTGAGAATCAATTGGTTCAAACACTAAAAGCTGAAATTTCTAAAGTAATTGTTGGTCAAACTGGAATGATTGATCGCTTACTCATTGCTTTGTTAGCAAATGGTCATATTTTGTTGGAAGGTGTTCCTGGTTTAGCAAAAACATTAGCGATTAATACACTTGCAGATGCCATTGATGCGAATTTTTCAAGAATTCAATTTACGCCAGATTTGTTGCCTGCAGATGTTACCGGTACATTAATTTACCATCAAAAAACAGAAGAATTTCATGTCAAAAAAGGTCCAATTTTCGCGAATTTTGTTCTTGCAGATGAGATAAATCGTGCTCCAGCAAAAGTTCAATCCGCTTTGCTTGAAGCCATGCAAGAGCGTCAAATCACCTTAGGAGATGAAACGCATAAACTACCAGAGCCTTTTTTAGTTTTGGCAACACAAAATCCAATTGAACAAGAAGGAACTTATCCTTTGCCAGAAGCACAAGTCGACCGATTTATGTTAAAAGTTGTTTTGGATTATCCTAAAATTGAAGAAGAACGACTAATTATTCGTTCAAACGTGAGAAAAGAAGGTTTATCCAAGGTGAATAAAGTTTTTAAACCAAGCGATATCATTCGATTAAGAGACTTGGTAAAAGAAGTTTATTTGGACGAAAAAATAGAACAATACATTGTGGATATCGTTTATGCAACGAGAACACCTGAGAGATACAATTTGCCCCATCTAAAAACTTTGATTACAAATGGATGTTCGCCAAGAGCAAGTATTAATTTGGCACTAGCAGGAAAAGCTCACGCATTTTTAAATAATCGTGCCTTCGTAATTCCTGAAGATATTCGTGCAATTGCAAAAGATGTAATGCGCCACAGAATTGCTCTGAGTTATGAAGCTGAAGCGGAGAATATGAGTTCAATCGATATTATTAATCAGATTATAAATAGAGTAGAAGTACCTTGATTAGATTGTTAGATTTTTCGACAAATTGCTTTCCAAAAATCTAAAAATCTAAAAATCTAAAAATCGAATAATCTGTTAATAGAACAATCGCAAAATGACCACCGAAGAACTTTTAAAAAAAGTACGTAAGATTGAAATCAAGACGAAAGGCTTGACAAAACACATCTTTTCTGGGGAATACCATTCTTCCTTCAAGGGCCGTGGTATGGCGTTTAGTGAGGTGCGAGAATATCAAATTGGAGATGAGGTAAGAACGATTGATTGGAATGTTACCGCTCGATTTAATTCTCCGTATGTTAAAGTTTTTGAAGAAGAAAGAGAACTAACCGTTATGCTAATTATTGATTTATCTGGCTCAACCAATTACGGCACGAATGACAAATCTAAAAAAGAATTAGCACTTGAATTGGCAGCAGTTTTAGCTTTTTCCGCAGAAGCAAATAACGATAAGGTTGGAGCAATTTTCATTACAAACGAAGTGGAGAAATACATCGCTCCTGCAAAAGGGAAAAAGCACATTCTTTATATTTTACGTGAATTAATTGAATTTGAAGCCAAAAATTTGGAGACAAATATCAATGAAGGTTTACGCTTTTTTAGAAATGTAATTAAAAAACGAAGCATCGCATTTGTGATTAGTGATTTTGTTTCAGAAAATGAATACATTGAAAGTTTCAGAATCTGTAAACGTAAACACGATATGATTGCGCTTCAAATTAATGATCCAAGCGAAAAGAAATTACCCGACCTTGGAATGATTCATTATTTTAACGCGGAAACGGGTGAAAAAACATGGGTAAATTCTTCATCAAAACAAGTAAAACAAGTTTTTGAAGACAATTACAATCGTTTTCAAGCGACCATTGAATCGAGCTTCAAAAAAAACGGAATTGATCACACAAGTTTTGATACGACCGAAGATTTTATTCCAAAATTAATTTCATTATTCCACCATAGAAAATAAAATGAAATTTACATTTTTACATATTCTCGTTCTGCTTTCAAGCTTTTCTTTTGCGCAAACAAAAGTGAGTTTTGGAAAAAAACGATTAAAAATTGGTGAACAAACGGAATTAAAATACGAAATTTCTTTTTCCGACAAGGAAGGACAATTGAGTTTTATTCCTTACAAAGGCTCGATTCCGTGTTTGGTAGAAATAAAAAATAGCTCCATTCAATCTAATAAACTTGTAAATATTGAAATTTTAGGGGAATTTAAAGATACTTTGTTCAAAAAAGACAATAAACTTACATGGATTGGTACCTATAAAATTTGCTCTTGGGACACTGGAAACTTTATCCTTCCAATAACAACAATTTCCTCAAAAGATTCTATTTATCAATTTGAACAGCTGAAATTTAGCGTTTCTAGCCCTAAACTTTTAGAGGGTAAAGAAATTTATGACATCAAAGAGCAATATGTAGAACTTCCAAATGACTATTTTTCATGGTTTAAAAGCTATTGGTATTGGTTCGTGATTATATTGTTACTCGGTATTTTTGCCTTTATTTATTACAAGAAAAAAAATAAAATTGAAATTGTACCGGAAAAAGAATTGAGTTTAAAGGAAAAAAGTTTGCTAGCAATAAATGCGTTAGAGCAAGCAAAATTATGGGAAAAAGAACAATTAAAAGAACATTACATTGAGTTGTCATTTATTTTACGTTCTTATTTATCAGCTCGTTATGACTTAAATTTACTTGAAAAAACAAGCTTTGAAACTTCTTTATTGCTCCAGAAAAAAGAACTTGATAAATCAAGCGTCGATAAAATCAAACGTTTACTTGATTATTCTGATATGGTTAAATTTGCAAAATCAAGACCTGATGAATTTGAAGTTTTTAAGAATTTGGCAGAGGCAAAACAATTGATTGTAGAAACAAGTCCATTACAAATTGATCATGTTTAATGACTGGAACATAGCGCTTTGGGAATACGAATTTCTTTCTCCACATTGGTTGTGGTTGCTACTTCTTGTTCCTGCATTTATTTGGTGGATGTTTTTCTTAGAGGGAATACAAAAGGGAGAAATGAAATTTTCTCGTAGCTCGAAGGAACAAAAAAACTTAGGTCAAAATCACATAAAATACATTCGTTGGTTACTTGTTTTTGTTTACGGAACGGTGTTTTCACTATTAATTATTGCTTTAGCAAAACCTTTTCATTGGTCTGCCTATGAAGATTTTGATGAAAATTATAAAAACGGAATTGATATCGTGATTGCGATGGATATTTCTGGTTCCATGTTGGCTTTGGATTTTGAACCAAATCGATTAGAAGCATCAAAAAAGGTCGCAAAAGAATTTATCAATGGTCGTCGTGGAGACCGAATTGGATTGGTTGTTTATGAAGGTGAGGCATACACCGCTTGCCCATCAACCTTAGACTATGAAATTTTAAAAACGCAAATTGACCGTTTGCAACCAGGAATGTTAGAAGGAGGAACAGCCATCGGAACTGGTTTGGGTACCGCTGTTACGCGTTTAAGAAACGATAGTTTGCCCTCCAAAGTGATCATTCTATTGACCGATGGAATGAATAATCAAGGGGATATTTCTCCAGAAACTGCGGCTCAACTGGCTAAAGCAAAAAACATTAAGGTTTATACAATAGGAGTGGGTTCGACTGGTACAGCACCGATGCCAAACTTTACACCCTTTGGTGTGCAATATGTTGAAATGGAGGTTGAAATAGATGAGGTCAGTTTAAATAGAATTGCCACTATCACCGGAGGGAAATATTTTAGAGCAACCAACGAAGAAAGTTTAAGGGACATTTACAAGGAAATCGACAAACTTGAAAAGCGGAAAATTAAAAATCAAGACTTTAAGTCTGAACCTCCAGTTAGTCCGAATCCTTTTATAAATTGGGCAGTTTTGCTACTTGCACTTGCTTTTGGTACGCAAGTTTTTTACTTCAAAAACAATTAATTGCTGCAAAAAATGGAGAAAAATTATTCATACAAAATAAACAAAATTTTGAGCGCCATGCTCATTTGGGAATTGATTTTTTGGTCACTTCTCCTTTCATTTTTGTTTATGATGGATTTTTTCTCAAATTCAAGTAGTGACAATCATTTGGCTTTTAAAAATCCTGAAAATTTTTCTGCAATTTACATCATTTTACCGCTATTTATTGGGGTGAATTGTTGGTATTTGTATTGGAAAAACAAAAAGTTAGCCTCACTTGGAAAAATCAACACTTTACAAACTCTATTAAAACCTTTAAATTCAGGTCGTTATTTTATTTCTTATTTTTTACTACGAAATGCTTTGGTTTTCCTATTAATTGCTGCCGCACAGCCAGTTTTTGGAAGTAAAAAAGTGAAAGGAACACGAGATTCCATGGAATTAGTTTTGGCAATAGATGTATCAAATTCAATGAATACGAGAGACATCGACTCTGAGACTTCACGTTTAGAAATTGTAAAACGAGCAATGATTCAGTTGATTAACAACTTACATGGTGAAAAAATTGGAGTGTGTGTTTTTGCTGGAAGTGCTTACATTCAGTTGCCAATAACGGGTGATTACGAAGCGGCCAAAATGTATGTGAATGAAATTGAAACTTCGATGTTATCAAATCAAGGAACAGATATTGCTTCAGCCATGCTTGTTTCTGCAGAAATGTTTTCCAAAGAAAAAACGAGTAAGGCCATATTAGTGGTAAGTGATGGCGAAAATCATGAAGGAAATGTGGATGAAGCCGTTGCAAAAGTTAAGGAGTCAAACATTTTACTGGCAGTTTTAGGTATAGGCACAAAAAGTGGAGGTTTTGTTCCAACAGATCCCTTAAGGCCAGAATTGGGTTACAAAGTGGACGCTAAAGGAGGAAGAATCATCTCAAAAATGAATGAAAATTTAATGCACCAAGTTGCAAACAAGGCAGGAGGTTTTGCGGTAATCAGTTCATCCGCATATCCAGATTTATCCGAACTCATCAAAGAATTAGGAAATCTAAAACGCACTAAAATTGACGGAATAGAGCTTAACATCAAGGAAAATTGGTATCAAACCCCTCTTTTGTTCGGAATTTTATTCTTTATTAGCTATTCTTTGTTTCGCCAAGGAATGAATTTTGGGAGGAATAAATTGGCTTAGTTTTTCTAAACATTTCTACTCTTCTTTTTCCAAATGTATGCATCCAAAATATAATGGACAACTTGTGGCATAATTAAAAGAGGAATTACAAAAGCCAAAATTTTATGACTTTCTATAGTCGGAAAAATGTACATCCATGAAAACAATTCACTGTGCTCGCGCCAAACAAGTGTGTCCCAAATTCCTTCTTCTGCATAGGCAAAAATGAAAACGATCAAATAAAATAAGAGTAAACCCCATTTTGAAAAAATATATTGTCGGAAACTTTCTGACTTTGTTGTAACAGATTTTTTCTCTGAGAACCAAACTAAAGCCAAATAGGGAATTCCATGCCCAATCACATTTACCAAGGAAAAAGTAAAGTCATTATTAATCATTACGATGCAAGCATACCAAGCGAAAGCAGTACTTAGAGTAAGCATGATTCTTCCCAAGTTCCAGTAGGATTTTTCTCTTTTTTCAAGGAATTCAAATAAAAGGTAAATTAGTAAAATTAGTACAAATAGAATTTTGAAAAACGGAACAAATTGAGGCAAATTGATGTACTTGAAATCACCCTTTAACATCCAATTAAAATTCTGTTGACCTTGAAAATGCCAAATCAAAACGGGAATGACTGTTGTTGCGTAAATCGTTAAATTTAAATAAATTTTACGAAATTGATTTTTTATTTTTTCTTTGGAGTACAATCTGAAAAAACCGTATTGCTGTCTGATGAAATGAAAAACAGCAAAATACGCCAAGCAGCTCCAAAATAAATAGGAACTAATTGAATAAATCAAGATTCCTCCCATCCATACAAAAAAGGGTAGAAATTTCAATAAAAAGGAAAATTTGATTCGGGCAGATTTTTTAAAATAAGTTTTATAAACTGTACTGTAAACGTGGGCAACATCTATTGCTAAAACAATAAATAACCACGAAAAAGGAAAAATTTCTGTTTTTTGACTTTCTAAAAAATTAGAAGGCAAGAAAAAAATAATTAGTGCGGGAATTAATTGCGGAAAAATAAACCACAATACATCAAATTTTGGATTTGCAATCCATGGTGAATTTGCCGACTTAAACATGCTGTAAAATGAAATTTGCTGATTCTAATCCTTGTGAAAACCCTTCTTCAAAAATGGAATAGGAAGAATAATCTGTATGTGCCAATCTGATTCTATTCGATTTTGAGTTTTTTATTCTAAACTTTTTATGTTGTTCCAAGCTATTTGGATAAGGAGTCACCATGCCGTGGCCCCATTGTTGAAAGTATATTTCTTCTACATTTTCTTCTATGTTTTCATGCAAGCCTTTTAATTCTTCCAAGACCATTGCTTTCATTTCTTCTTCGCTTAGAGAAAACATTTTTTGTCGTTCTGCCACATCTCCTTGTTTGTCAAATGCTAAATAGACACTGATGACATGTTTTGATTTTTGTTGTCCGAAATTTTGATTTTGATTATTGATATAACCCAAACCTTTTGTTCCAAATTTTACATTATCCCACGCCAATGACAAGCCGTTCGATTCTGGAATTTTATCTAAGACAACCGTTGAAACCAACCATGGATGATGCATGTATTTTTCAAAATCAGTTTTTTCCCAAAATGGGGACTTAAGAATATGTTTTGTTACATAACTTGGGCAAGCAATTATGGCATTTTTGCAAGTGAATTCAAGTAGCTCATTGTTTGTAAAATCGAAGGCTAAAACTTTGACTTTGTCTTCAAACTCTTCAATTCCAGTGACAGCAATGTTTGTTTTAATTTGTTCTATGCACGATTTTTCCAACTGATTGATCAAAAAACTATTTCCTTCTGGCCAAGTCAAAACATTGGATGGAATTGTGTTGGACGGATTTGATTTACGTCCTGCGAAATAATTTATTCCTGCCCAGGCGGAAACTAAATTTGATCCGGCACCAAAATCGTCTCGACAACAATAATCTAAGAACCAAAGTAATTCTTCAGAAACAAATTTTTCTTGATCTAAAAATTCCTTAAAACAAATTTTATCCAACTCAAAAAGCTGATTATCATTTGAAGCCTTTGAAAATGGAATATCAAAGAGAAATAAATTATCCGAGCCTTTTTTTTCTTTATAGTCATGCATTAATTCAAAGAAACGCTTTATTTCTGCACTTGCTTTGGCAGAAATTCCATAATTTGGAACCAAACCTTCTTGAAACACACCACGGTAAAGCAAGCGCTCATCAGGAGCATGACAAAGAAATTCTTCCGCATACTCTTGTTGGCCATTTATTTCTTTGGTGATTAATTTTAATTCCTTTAAAAACTCAATTAAAGGTCTATTTTCAGGATTTGGCAAGGTTAAATAGTGGGCTCCTAATGGAAATTCTGAATGTTTATGCTCTCCACTGGCTGAATTTCCACCTGCAAAATCATTCAATTCGAGAACAAGAAAATCAGTATAATTGTTCTTTTTTAGTTGATAGGCGCAGGATAATCCAGATACACCTCCTCCAATAATTAAGCTTTCAATTTGAATACTCCTTGTAGCTACTTTTTGAGCCAATTTATTGTCGCGAATGGCATGACCACGATTTTTATTTTGCCCTAAGATTTTTGTTTTAATTCGTTTTTTTTCAGGGGAACACGAAACTAAATTAGGTAAAACAACGAATGCAGTTCCAACAGTACCAATATAGCGAATAAATTTACGTCGTTCCATACTTAGAATAAATCACCCCATTCTTTTTCAAAAAGAGAAATTAAAATTTGATTTTCTAAGCGATTTACCACTTTGGAATCAAAATACATGTCTGCTGGAAAATTACGCATGTTCTTAAATTCTTTCTCAGAATAGTATCTAAGTTTTGGAGCTAATCTTTTAGTTCGTAAACTACTTACGTCCTGACCAAAAAGAATAAAACCCCATTCGCCAAATGACGGCACATAAGTATGATATGGAATCGTACTCATTTTCGTTTCTTTAATGGTATTGTTGACACACCAAAAAGATTCTTTGGCAACCAATGGAGATGTGCTTTGCATCACAACCTTTGTGTTAAAATGCATGGCACTTTGCAACACTTTGAAAAAAGTTAAAGTGTATAATTTACCAACAGAAAAATTGGATGGGTCAGGAAAATCGATCACAATTACGTCAAATTTTTGCTTGTTTTCCGTTCTTAACCATTCGAAAGCATCCTTGTTTTTCACTGTAACTTTTGGATTCAATAAAGATTCTCCATTCAGTTTAGACATTATTTTATTTTTGGAGAAAAGTTCTGTTAAACGAGGATCTAAATCCACCAAGGTTATTTTTTTGATTGCTGGATATTTTAGTAATTCACGTGCTGCAAATCCATCACCTCCTCCCAAAATCAGAACATTTTCGCACTTTGGTGCAATTGAAACTACCGGATGCACCAATGCTTCGTGGTAACGGTATTCATCTCCTGAATTAAATTGCAAATGATTGTTTAAATATAAGCAATAGTGGTGTTTATTTCTTGTCAAGACAATTCGCTGATAAGATGAACTTTTCGAATAAATAATGGATTCACCATACATTTCTGATTCACTCATGCGGGTGATTTCATCCGAAAAAACAAATACAGATAGTAGAATAAATCCTGCAACAATTCCTTGAGAAAAATACAATTTACTTTTTTTGATTTCAAACCTAAAATAATGCACTAAATAAAGAGCTAGAGCAACATTGAAAATTCCAAACAACACAGAAGTTCGAATAATATTCAAATGAGGAATTAGTAAAATCGGAAAAATAATGGATGCTAATAAGGCGCCAATATAATCGTAAGTAAACACTTTAGAAACAAGATCTTTAAATTCAACTTTACTTTTTAAAATCCGCATGATTAATGGAATTTCCATTCCAACAAATATTCCTGTGATAGAAATCAAAAAATAAAGCATAAATTGAAAATAAGCACCAAAACTGAAAAAATAGAAAAGCAAAGCACTGCTTAATCCACCGACTAAACCAGTAATTATTTCAATTTGGATAAATTTTTCAATGAGTTTAGAATCAACAAATTTGGATAAATATGAACCAATTCCCATAGCAAAAAGGTAGGTTCCGATTACAGTTGAAAACTGCGTAATAGAATCACCCAAAAGGTAACTTGCCAAGGTACCTGCCACTAATTCATAAATTAGTCCGCAAGTAGAGATAACAAAAATTGTAAATAATAATAAATACTGCATTTTAGTGAATTGCTGAAGCAATAATTATTGCAATTGCCAACATAAACCCAGCTGCCATAATGGCCAAAGCATTATTTTTCTTTTCGGAAATTTCTTTCCACAAATTCAGAATTGTGATTTTTTCAATGATAACAAATGCTATCACAAGCACTAAAATTCCTAAAAAAGAGTAAACTAAAGAGCCTACAATGTGTTTCATTTGAATTATATCGTTCATTTTTTTATTTTTTAATTATTTATGATGGGCACCACCTTGGGTAACTCCAGCAGCATTCCACGTGTTTCCACTTTCTTTTTTTAATATTTTAAAAGCACTAATTTCTCCCCAAATATAGAGTCCGAAAAGGAAAATTAAAAGTGCGGAAGTAATTTTTAAACTTTTATTCATTTTACTTATATTTAGATTTGAAAAAATTGCTAAATATTCCAGGCATTTTACCAGTCCTTTTTTCTTCAAATTTAGCATTTAAAAAATTCAATACCAAAATGATAGCGATACTTGTAAAAAAGATTATGGTGTAATTCCAACTAGATGGACTAGAGACTGAAACCATCATGGTAAAAGGAAGTTCTGCGGAACTAGAACTGACGAATTTCTTTCAAATGATACCTTCCTGGTGCCACTCCAGAAATGTTTATTTCCCCTGCATCGGAACCTTCAGACCAAGAATAACCATCGGAAATACCTGAATAATATTCCAATCCAAGGCTAAATTCACGTTCTTCAACAGTTGTTTCGTTTACCAAAGTAATTTGATCTTCAATCCACTCGTTACTTAAATCAGACATTCCATAAAAATTTAGGTAATATGCACCTGATTTCTCCTTCAAGACAAATGAATTGGAAACATTTTCTTCAACTAAGGCCTGTTTTGTTGTGCTTAGTACTTTGTAATCTTTGGTCCCAGCATGAAATAAAAAGTGTACAAAAGTTAAAACAGCAATAAAGATACACATTGTTTTATTGAACAATTGTAAGTCTAAACCACGTAAAAAGGGTTTTGCCATTCCAACTGTACTGAAGTCATTGCTTGTTACTGTAAAGTTCTTAACAAAGTTAGAAATTTCGCTTTTCGATAAGTACCTTCCATGAAATAAATCAGTTTGAGTTTTATTTCTCTCATAGGTGATGATTTCAGGTGGATTAATAAAATCTACGCAATTAGTCGTTCTAATGTCTACAATATCATAATTAAATTCGCCAATCAAGGAGTGTGTAGTTGGTTTATAGCGACTTAATTTTACAAATTTTTTGTTGTTAAATTCAAATTTTACAGAATTTAAAGTTAGTTCTTTAAGAATTTTTGGGTCACTGGTATCAACTTGTTTAAAAACATGATAATGTCCTTCCCATTGCGATAAAGTCAGATATTTCTTTTCAGAATTCATTAAAGAATATTCCAACCACTTTTGGCCAGTTACTTGTTTCAGTACTATCCCAACTATTATATAATCTTGATTTTCATAAAAACATTTCGTTCCTAGCGGAATAACCGAGAATTTATTTATCCAAAGGTTTGTAATACTATTGTATTTTGGATATTTTTCAGATTGAATTTTAAAACATTTCGGACATGCAATGATTTCAACTTCTTCTGGGTTATAAATGGGAATTTCATGCGAACATTTTCTGCATGTGATTTTTTCCTGAAAAGTAATGGAGTTCGTCAATGTTAATTTAAAGGCAACAAAAATAAAAAAAAATTCTAGGTTGGCAAATAGTTAGAAACCTGAGTTCGATTATTAACAATCTGATTGTCAATAACTTATCGTAAATCCTTATAAATAAGTGAAATACTTTTAGTATCTTTAATGTGTTGAATATTAACGATTTAAACTAAAATTATGTATTT
>JBIKSI010000095.1:0-14163 GCA_044348665.1 Crocinitomicaceae bacterium | reverse complement strand
TAAGACAATTAGTTTGATTTCCTTAAGTTTAATCACGCTAAAGTTTCTTTTTATTGCAATCGATTCCATTTTAACATACATCATTTATTGTGGAATCTTACCATACATTATTTGGAAACGAGGAATGAATGAAATGAAATATTTTTTCATCGGAATCATCGTACTTTTACCTTCGGCCTTTATCTTTTTGATGAATATCAACCTACATCTATACCTTAACCGAGATGATTTAAGTCATTTGATTATTCTTTTTACAATCATGTTTTTCTATGCTGCAATTAAGAAGAATAATGTGCGCTATGAAAACAAAACTATTCTAACTTAATCCTTGTAAATTAACCAAGGATTGATAGATTCCGTCTTCCTTGGAAAGAAGTTCTTCGTGTGTACCATTTTCCGCAATTTTTCCTTGTTCTAGCACATAAATGTTGTTTGCATTCTTGATGGTTGATAACCTGTGTGCAATCACAATTGACGTTCTTCCTTGCATCAATCGATCTAAAGCTTCTTGCACTTGACGTTCAGATTCGGAATCCAAAGCAGATGTTGCTTCATCAAGAATCAATATTTTAGGATTTTTCAACAAGGCACGAGCAATCGCAATTCGTTGTTTTTGTCCACCTGAAAGCTGAATTCCTCTGTCGCCAACTTGTGTTTCAAAACCTTCGGGAAATGCTACAATAAAATCATAAGCATTGGCTTGCTTCGCGGCTTCAATTAATTCTTCTTCCGATGCATTTTCTTTACCATAAGCGATATTTTCTCGAATTGACCCTCCAAAAAGGATTACTTCTTGAGGCACAAAAGCCATTTGCGAACGTAAATAATTTAAATCTATCTCCTGAATTGGCGTGTTATTAAATGAAATTTCACCTTTGTTTAGTTCAAAAAATCGAAGTAGGAGAGATGCAATTGTTGATTTCCCTGCACCAGATGAGCCAACTAAAGCAATGGTTTCGTTTTCCTTTGCTTCTAAGGTAATACCTTTTAAAACTTCAACATCTGCACGCTGAGGATAATGAAAAAACACATCTCTAAATTGAATTGCACCGGTAATTTGCGGTTTCAATTTTCCTGTCATCAATTCTTTTTCACTGTCATTTTGAATGATGTTCATTAAGTTTTCTGTTGAACCAATTGCTTTTTGAATGCTCGCATACAATTCTGGTAATGAACCCACTGAGGCTCCCATCATGATGGTGTAAAAAATAAATGCATAGAAATTTTCACTACTTAATGTTGGATTTGAACCCTGTGTCATCAATAAACCTTGCCAAATGATGAAAACAATTGCTCCGAAAAGACAAAAAATGATGAATGAAGCAAAAAGTCCGCGCCACAGTCCGCTTTTAATGTTTAATTTCCTTATTTCTTCTACACTTTTAATGTATTTTGAAATTACAAATAATTCATTCGTAAATGCTTTCACGTTTGAGATTCCAGTCAAACTTTCTTCTACAATTACGGTTGAAGTTGCTGTTTCATCTTGAGCAATTTTCGATAGTTTTTTGATGAATTTTCCGAAAATCACGGCGATAATTGCCATCACTGGAACTGTTGCAATCATGATTAGAGCTAATTTCCAGGATAATAAGGTAAGAAAAATAATTCCTCCAACAATAATTACAATTTGGCGAAAAAATTCAGCAATGGTAGTTCTCAAAGTTTCTTGTACTTGCGAAATATCTGAAGCTAGGCGAGAAGTGAGTTCTCCGACCTTATTTTTATTAAAAAAATCCATCGGCATGTAAACCAAGCGTGAGAATGCATCTTTTCGAACATCTCTAAGTGCATTTTCGGTTACGTTTGTGAAAATAATTACTCGAAAAAAAGAAAATAGAGCTTGTAAGCCGAACAGGACAAAAAGTGCGAGTGCGACATCATTTATTGTGTCAAGAGAAATTAATTTGATTGCATCGCTTGAATTTTGAACTTGACCTGAGTTTCCAAGAAGTTTCCCCATCAAGAAAGGAAATAATAGGCCAGCACTTGTTGATAAAATCAAGAAAATCCAGCCAATTGTGAATGAAACTGAGTAGGGTTTGAGGTAGGAAAAAATTCCTTTGGCCTTTTTTATGCCTTCTTTGGTAAGTTTGATTTTTTCTTTTTTCTCTTTTTTTGGTCGAAGCATTTGATTTTGTTAAAATTAAAGTACAAAATTAACGTTAAAGTGAGTACTTTTGTTTAAAATATAAAAATAATCCTGAAAAGGCTTGTTTAATTAGAAATTATATGTACCTTTGCAATCCGAATTTTTGAGAAAAAAGCAATAAAAAATAATAATTAGTCATGAAAAGAACGTTTCAACCCTCTGTTAGAAAGAGAAAAAATAAACATGGTTTCCGCAGTCGTATGGCAACGAAAAATGGTCGTAAAGTATTAGCTGCTCGTCGCCGTAAAGGAAGAAAAAAATTAACTGTTTCTGACGAAGGAAACCACAAACGTTAATTTTATTGTTGACTTTAAATTTATTAAAGGCTGTTCGTGAAATTACGGATAGCCTTTTTTGATTTGTTAAATTTTCACAAATTCTACTTTAAAGAGCAACAAAAATCAAAAAAGAGTGTTATATTTATAATCATTCTAAATAAAAAAATTAAAATACAATAATATGGGACGTCCGCCTTCAAAACCAGCAAGATTAAGAGACGGTTTTTACATTGAAGTAAAAAACTCTGGATCAAGTGCAATAATATTAAGAAGAGATACTCGTGAACAAATGATGTTGGCTGCACAAGAATATGGCAGAAGTAAACAAGTTACAGTTTTAGGAGAATTAAAAAATGATAAGTGGATTTAGTTTTCTAAATTCATTAAATTTTGCGCATTGGGTTGGAAATGAAGAATTTCGTTGGGAATTTTTCATTTCCAACTTTTTTTATTTAGGGTAGTCAATTTTTAATTCACATTTAAGTAAATTATTCTCAAAAAAAATGTAATTTTACATTCGATTTTAAGCCAAAATTGATGAAATACAAAAGAATATTATTAAAGTTGAGTGGGGAATCGCTCATGGGTGACAAACAGTTTGGGATTGATAACAACCGAATTAATTCTTACGCGAAACAAATCAAGGAAATTTGTGAAACGGGTGTTCAAGTTGCCATCGTGATTGGTGGAGGAAACATTTTTAGAGGTGTGCAAGCCGAAGAAGGTGGTATGGACAGAACGCATGGAGACTACATGGGGATGTTAGCAACCATGATTAATAGTATGGCGCTTCAAGCTGCTTTGGAATCAAATGGTGTCATGACTCGTCTACAATCCGCAATCGAAATGAAAGAAATTTGTGAACCTTTTGTGCGTAGAAGAGCGGTTCGTCATTTGGAAAAAGGCAGAGTTGTTATTTTTGGTGCTGGAACGGGTAATCCTTATTTTACCACAGATTCTGCTGCATCTTTGCGTGCAATTGAAATTAATGCAGACGTGATTTTGAAAGGAACACGTGTAGATGGAATTTACACAGCAGATCCATTTAAAGATCCAACAGCGGTGAAATACGAAACGATTTCTTTCGATGATGTGTACCAAAAAGGATTAAAAATTATGGATATGACAGCATTTACTTTGTGTAATGAAAATAATTTGCCAATCATTGTTTTTGACATGGATACTCCTGGAAATTTGAAAAAGTTAATGGATGGAGAAAAAGTTGGTACGATTGTAATCAATTAATTTTTTTATTTTAATAGTTAATAAAATTTGAGATATGACTGAAGAATTGCAACTGATTTACGATGAATTGGATAGTGAAAATAAAAAAACGCTTTCTCACTTAGAATACGAATTGCAAAAAATTAGAGCTGGAAAGGCAACTCCTTCGATGCTGCAAAGTGTTATGGTGGAATATTATGGAGCACCAACTCCAATTACCCAAGTGGCAAATATTTCAACTTTAGATGCAAGAACGATTACTGTTCAAGCTTTCGAGCGTTCTATGTTGAATGAAATCGCAAAGGGAATTATTAATTCAAACCTTGGATTTGCGCCACAAAATAATGGAGAATCCTTGTTAATCAATGTGCCACCTTTAAATGAAGAAAGACGTCGTGAAATGGTGAAAAAGGCCAAAGCGGATGGTGAACATGGAAAAGTTGGAGTTAGAAATAACAGAAAAGATGCTTTAGATATGCTTAAGAGCCTTAAAAATGAAGGTCTTTCCGAGGATTTACACAAAGATGCTGAAGTGAAAATTCAAACAATTACAAATAATTTCATTAAAAAAGTAGACGAACTTGTCGAAAGTAAAGAAAAAGATATAATGACCATTTAATTTTTTCAATTAAGGTTACAACGGATAATTATTTTCCCACATAATTTTTATTTTAAAACTTAGATTATTACTTTTCTTTTTCCGCAAAAGAAAAGTAACATAAAAGAAAACTCGGCACCTAATTGTTAGTGAATTCACTCCACTAGTCTATTTGCGACCGTTTCAAGGATCTCCTTCGGAGCTTTTTCACGGTTCCCGCAATAGACTTCATTATGCTTTTCACTAACAATTAGGTGCCAAAATTAACGTTAAAAATCTCATTTTTTTTATCAACCAAAATTTAAGGAATATGCATTTTAAACGGATAATCAGCTTAAGAACGGGTATATTGGGAGTTTTTATTTTTACCTACAACAATACTAATGGATAAAAAATATCATCAATTTGACGTAAATTCAAGTAAAATCCATTTACTTGAATTTTCGGATGATTTTGATCCGCAAGATTACTTAGATACTTTGTCTGCTGAAGAAATAGAACGCTATTTCGGTTTCAAGCACGAAAAAAGAAAACGAGAATTTGTTGCAACTCGTATTCTAAAACATGAACTTTTCGGCTATCAAGAAATAAAATATCACGATCACGGTGCTCCTTTTATCGAAAATACTGGTTTTATTTCAATAAGTCACGGGCCAAATTTAGTCGGAATAGCAACAAATAGTCATCATAAAATTGGTTTTGATATCGAAAAAATATCTGACAAAACAAAAAAAATCTACACTAAATATCTAAACAAACACGAAGAATCAATTTTTGATATTGAAAGTGAATACGATTTGACTTGTGCTTGGTCTTTGAAAGAAAGCATGTACAAATTGGCAGGAAGAAAATTGATTGATTTTAAAAAAGATTTATTACTTTTAGAGAAAAATTCAAGTAACTATAGTGCGAAAATTTGTAATCCAAAAGAAGAAATTTTACTTGAATTAACAAGTTTTCAATTCCAAGATAAAATAATTACCATCAATTCAAATGAAGTCAAACATGTTCCAAAACACGAATCTATTAGCTAAAATTGCTTCCCGTTTTGGACAAATTGCCGTTTTAATTGATCCAGAAAAAACCAATCAGGAATTACAAATCAAGAATTTAGTTAAAAAAGCTGAATTTGCGAAAATCGATTTTTTTTTTGTTGGCGGAAGTACTGTTTCTCGTCATGATTTGGAGCAAGTAATTCATTTGTTAAAAGCAAATACAGAAATTCCTGTATTAATTTTTCCTGGTGGTAGCAATCAATTGTCACATGAAGCTGATGGAATTTTGTATTTAAGTTTGCTGTCAGGTCGAAACCCAGATTATTTGATTTCTCACCACGTGCAAAGTGCCTTGGAAGTATTCCATTTGGGAATAGAAGTGCTTCCAACAGCTTATATTTTGGTAGATGGCGGCACAAAAAGTTCCGTTGCCTATGTGAGTCAAACAACTCCAATTCCTCAAGAGCAATGTTCGATTGCTGTAAGCACCGCACTTGCTGGCTTGTTACAAGGGAAAGACTTGATTTATTTTGATGCAGGAAGTGGCGCCAAAGATGCAGTTCCAGTAAAATTTATTGAAGAATTGCGAAAATTGAGTAATATTCCCGTAATCGTTGGTGGAGGAATCAGATCAAAATCTCAATTGCATGATTTCAAAAATTCTGGTGTCAATATCTGTGTCATTGGGAATAAAATTGAAGAAGACATCGATTTTTTACTTGAAATTCAAGAGTTTACGCAAAACAGAAAAGCTTGATCCATTTTCTTTTTCTAAAATGGAATTTACATGGTCAAAAAGATTCCAAATTTAGTTTTCTGAAAAGTAAAGTCGGTAGTGAGTGCCGTGTTGCGTGTTCAATTTTTCAATTTCTCCATTCAACTGGGAAGAAAGTTCGGTAATGAGCATCAAACCTAAGGAATCATTTCTCTTAATGGTACTTTCGAAATCAAAACCAATCCCATTATCAATAACATTTAATTCAAATTTTGAATCAGAAATTTCAGTAATTGAAATCTCAATTTTATCAGATTTTTTGTTTTTTAGCCCATGTTTCAGTGAATTTGAAATCATTTCATTCAACAATAATCCAAGTGGAATGGATGTATCAATGTTGAATTTCAAAGCAGTATCAACTTTAAATTTGACTAAATTTTCATCGCCATTGTAGGAATAAAGTAAATCACTTATCAACTTTCTGAGGTAGGAATTGAAATCGATTTTCCCAATGTCATTAGATTGATACAATAACTCATGGACCGATGCAATTGATTTTATTCTGTTTTGGCTTTCCTTGTAAAGTATTTTAAATTCTTGATTTTCAATGTAATTGGTTTGCAGATTTAATAAGCTAGATATAATTTGCAAATTATTTTTCACACGGTGATGCACCTCTTTAAGTAATATTTCTTTGTCGTTTAAGGTGGATATTAATTTTTGTTCTGCTTCTCTTTCTTTGGTTAAATCTCGTACGATGCAATAAATATGTCCATTGGCTTTATCAGGAGAAGCGTTCCAATTTAATATTTTGTACGATCCATCTTTACATCGATAACGGTTTTCAAAACCATTCGTTATGCCACCATTTATTACACGTGTTAGCTCTTCTATTGTCCTTTCTTTATCATCAGGAATTACAAAATCAATGAATGGAACAGCACAAAGTTCTTCGTTTGTATATCCTAAAACCCTTCTCCAACCTAAACTTAATTTAAGTAAAAATCCATTTTCGTCCGCTAAACAAAGTAAATCATTTGATAGTCTAAAAAATTGATTTAATTCTTGTTCAGTGTTTTTTCGTTCGGTTATATCTTGAGCATAACCAATTATCTTAGTGACATTTCCATCTTCATTTTTTATTGGCACACCAGATCCAAAAATCCATTTAATTTTGTTTGAATCGTATTTAATTCTATGAATTATTGAATATTCTTTTCCTTCTTTAATTGCACGATCCAAATTTTTTTCAAGGATTTCAATATCTTCCTTATACAATTTTGAAAGATAAATGGGATAAAGGTTTTGCCTTTCAATTTCAGCATCAATTCCAAATATATTGTAGAGTTCAATTGACCATTCAAGGTTATTATTTGTTAAGTCAAACTCCCAGCTTCCAATTTTTGAAATTTTTTGGGCGGTAACGAGCATTTGCTCATTTTTTTGAATTCGTTGTTCAATTTTTTTTCGTTCAAAAAAGAAGGGAATAATTAGTTTTTGCTTTATTTTATGAGTTTTTAATTCTTTTTCGAGGTAATGTTCAATTTTATTGGGGTGAGCCATTATGAAGGTGCAACTTTCGTCACCTTTTGCACGACAGGTTATTTCAACGGCGGTCAATGGAATCCCAAAACTTTCAGAACACCAACCTGAAGAATAAGCCGCATTCATGGAACAAACTGCTTCCTTTGATTTTTTTCCCGATTTTATCCAAGAATCAGCTTCAAAAGAATACGGATGATTGTATTTTAGAAAAAAATGCTCGTCAGCACTTGGATTTGATTCTTTCAAAATATCAACAAAAGCCCAACCTGAATAAGCGAAATGTACTGGTCCAGCTGCTAGCTTAGATATGGGATCCAGCAATTTCATTTTTTCATGAAAAACCTTAGCATCTTGAATTCCAATGAGGTGACCAATGTCGAACAAAAAATTTGATGCGATGTTAAATGCTTCGATTTCTGTTTTTTCGGTATACAAATCTTGAATATTTTTAAAAAAATCTACAGAAAGTGAAGATGCCCTCACTAAAATATAGCGTTCATTATCAATTTCAATTGTACCTTTTTCAGGTTGAAAATCTAAATTGGTGAAATAATCTTTTACTGTTTTTTGAGCCTCATTAAAAATGTTTTCAAATGCTGGAGCACTATTAACTGTAGACTTTTTGCTAAGTTGAGATTTTAATTCTTTTAGTTCAAATTCTAAAGCAGCAATTTTTTGCTTTATAGTTTCGTCCTTATTTTCTTCGGGAATTTTCATAATGCAGCTAGAATTTCATCAAATTTACTATTTTATATTAATATTTGTTAGCCAATTTGAAATATTTTTTTGTTAATTTTTCGATTCAATAATTTATTTTTAAGTACTTTTATTCAAAATTTAAAAAAATGAAATACATCCTAGTTTTTGCCGCTTTTTTAATTACTGTTACCTCTTTTTCACAAGATAGAAGTATTAAATTTGAAACTGATAAAAGTTTTCAAGAGTTATTGAAAAAAGCCAAGTCCGAAAAGAAATTAATATTTATAGACGCATACACGACTTGGTGTGGTCCTTGTAAATGGATGGCGAAAAACATGTTTACAAAGAATGAAATTGCTGATTATTATAACCTTAATTTTATCAATGCAAAGTTTGACATGGAAAAAGGTGAAGGAATCGAATTAGCGAAAAAATATGAAGTTTTTTGTTATCCAAACTTGTTATTTATTGACGGTGATGGAAAACTTATTCATCGTTCTGCGGGAGCAGCGCAAGAGATTGCAGATTACATCAATTTAGGAGAGACAGCCAAAGATCCAAAGAAATCTTTTTCTGCTTTAATGGATTCTTATGATAAAAAACACAAAGATCCTGAGTTTTTATCTTCTTTTATTAATGCAATTTCAACAACTTGTTTACCTTATGAAAAGTATGTAAATGATTATTTTTCTATGCAAAAAGAAGAAGATTTAATTTCAGAATTGAATTGGGAAATGATTGATCAGCATTTGAATTCCTTTGATAATCGTGAATTCAAATACCTATTGGCAAATATTTCTAAATTCGAAGAATTGTATTCAAAAGAAGCGGTTCATGCTAAAATTGAAAATATTTTGATGACTTCTGCGCAGAATTTGATTTATTCGAAAGATTTTTCAAAGGAAAAAATGAAAGCTTTTATGGATGAAGTAAATGCAATGAGCTTTGAATTTAAGGAAAAGGTTATGTTTTCTATTAAAATGATGGATTTGGAAAAAGCTGGTGATATGGATGCGCTTTTTGAATTTGCACTTAAGGACGGTGAAAAGTATATGGAAGGAGACCAAATAAATGGTATTTCTTGGTCAATTTATGAGAATTCTGATAATAAAACACATTTGACAACTGCAGCTCAGTGGATGGAGAAATTAACAAATACTGAAACTGGCAGAACTTGGCAAAATATGGACACTCACGCAGCTCTTTTGTTGAAATTGAAAGAAAAACAAAAAGCTAAAGAAGTAGCAACCGCTGCTATTGAATTGGCGAAAGTTACAGGTATTTCTGCAGAAGATTATAAGGCAACGGAAGAGCTTTTAAAAGAGATTAACAAACTGAAATAGAGGTAAATAGTTCATTTTGTGGTAGTTCACTCTATCTAGTCAGATTTGAATTAGCTAATTTCTTCCTTTAGTTTTTCTACCACATGTTTATCGATTGGAAAAGTGAAATCAAGTTCTGAGATATTTTTTAATGTAATCCAACGATGATTTTCTTTGTCTTTGCTAAAAGTTTTTTCTGAATAAACGGAAATTTCTCTCCAGTTTTTGCAAGAAACAAGATGATAAACTGAAATTATTTGATCATTTTCGTTAAAAGCGGAAACTTGAAAAAAATCAGTGAGATAAAATAATTGCTCCACGTTTATTTCAAGGTTTAATTCCTCTTGAAATTCTCTTTTAAGACAATCGCTAATTCCTTCTCCAAATTCCATTCCTCCACCAGGAAATTTTGTAAATTCAATTCCAAAACGTGATTCATCTGAAACCAAAACTTGATTTTCTTCATTTATAAGGATTCCGTAAACACGAATGTTGAATTTTTTCATGGTAGAATTAATTTTTTCGTAGCAACAAATTTCTAAGTTGCTCTATTGCATGTTGATTGGTTTTGCTTTTTAAGGCGTTTTTTATCTTAATTTTCTCTTGACTCGTTAAATGCCAAGAAAGTGAAATTCTGTCTTTTTGATCTTCTCGTAAATTAAAAACAACCAAATCTATTGGAAATTTAAATCCTTGTGCACCAATCTTCAGTAATTCATCTTGATCAAAATCCTGGGTTCTCGTGAAATTTCCATACATATTTCCAAAAGGAAGTGTAAATTTATCCAAAAGTGAAACTCCATGCACGGTTTCTCCTGTCAATACTTTCTTTGTATCTCGAATTTTTAGGATAATTACACCAGAAGTATTGTTCGAAATCCATTCTTTCAAAGCAAATAAATAATCCATTCCCACTTTGGTTCCATAATTATCCCTGATTCCTGCGTCCATTAAATGCATTTCTGGACTTGTTGGCATCGAAACCATGGGTAAAACGAGCGGAAAAGTAGCACTAGCTCTTAAGGCACTCAAAAAACTAATATTTGTGTTTCCATCAAAAAATGACTGAAAATCAATGTTTTCATGCATATCGCTCACCGAACTATTCGTTCCAATACCTGAGCACAAAAAAGCTAGAGATTGAGAAGATATCAATAGCCTCCTACCATCGTTCACAATTGTTGGTGAGAGAATGATTGTTGGAATTTCAGCATTTTGCTCGTAATTTTTAAAGTCTGATAATTGCTGATTTAATATTCCTTCTGTATTTTCATTCAAATGCTGCTCAAAAGAATAACCCCGATCTTTGGTGTACAATTTTCCATCCAATTCAAAACTTTGCAAGCGGAAAAACATATCATTGGAATAAGCTGAAAATGACAATTTGTTTAGTAAATCACTTGCAATATTTCGGGAATAACGCAGTGGTACAAGTTTTCCTGAATTTCCTTCAAGTTTTTGTTTCAAAACCAAAGAACGATAATAGGCTGCGCCAACCATTCCTCCTGATGCGCCAGTAATAAGTTGTGTATGTAAAAATACTTTCTGATTAAATACAGAATCCAAATGTTGTAGTACTTGAAAAGTCCATAAGGCACTTCGTGATCCACCACCCGAACTCAAAACAATAATTAATTTTGGTTTTTGCTCATTGGTTTTATTTTTCCAATTCACAAGAGTTTTGAGGTAATCGCTCTTTGATTTCTGAACCAATAAAGTATCATTTGCAACTTTTGAGATTTGATCAAAATTATAATTTTTGCGTTCTTCCTTTTCGTAAGATAATCCATAAGCAAAATTCTTGTATTGAAAAAAGCGTGTTGAACTACTTAAATAATTCATTAAAACGAAAATGGCAATGAGGATTGGGTAGGTCCAATAATAAAACCATGACATCATGGCGCTTACCGTCATCATCACAATTGTTAGAAGCATAATGATACTCATTCCAGCGGGTAAATCTAAGTAGGGACTTTCTCTAAAAATTCCAAGTAAAATGAAGGTCAAAATAGTAACCAATTCAAAAATGGAAGAGCTCATTTTTGTTTTTTTGAAGACCAATTCAAGATTTTCTTTGTTGTATTGATTAAGCGAACGACTTGCTTTCCATTGATTTAAACTTACCAAATAAATGTAAATTCTATCTTTTTTATAGACAAAAAAGTCACTCCAACTTACTTTTTTATGCAAAAAAGAAGAAATGGGCTCCTCGTCGTTTTGTTTTTCTAAAATTCCAATTTTTTTGAAAATATTTTTGTTCGATGGAAAAAAGTAAATGAAAGAAATAAGAATAAAAATCAAAAATCCGAATAGAAAGGAAGCTTGAAATGTTAGTAAATCAATAGTCGTAGCAAATTCTTCTGTCTTTTGAAAAACTGAAAATTTGTACATAAAATAGGTAATAAATACAAGCGGAATAATCGAATTGTTGAGACAAAATGTTAAAAAAGGTTTGTTAACCGTTGCAATAAATGGATATTTTTTGCCCAATTTCATATAACTATATGTGTGAAATGCGATTGTAAAACCTCCAACAGCAAAACCAATTAACATAAAAGAAATTCCTGTAGTTTCCCCTCTGTATTCTGGCGAATAAAACAAAAATGGAATTCCGAATGAGTAACCGATACTGTCACTGGCAATTTTAAAGAGCACAAACCAAAAAAATAGGGAAAATAAATTGTATTTTATATGTCCAAAAAGTAGTTGCAGAGGAAAAAATGCCCTGAAAAAGGTGAAAATTTTATTTTTTACTGAATTACTCGTCATATTTTTTTGTCTTCATAAATATAACGATAAAATGTACCGAAAAGTAAGTTTAGATGAAAAAATAATTAATTTGGCTGCCATTTCTTGCTTCAAGTTTTAGTTTACTCCTGAAAAACTGCCATTCAAGCAATTTTGAAAGAGCTATCGCTTTTCAAAATTGTTTCATGTTGGTTTCCAGTTCGCAAAGCTCTCACTTTCCACAAGGGCAGATGTTCAATCCTCCATTTTCATATTCCCTTTTATAAAATCACTCACCAAGTAAGCAAGAGTTTTTCCAACAATTTGTGCTTCTACCTCATTTTTTGGAGCTCCTTCCGGAAGGTGTAAATATCTTACATTTCTTTTTGAAGCAGTGGTTTTGATATAAAAACGTGCTTGCTCTAAAGTCAAACCGCTTGGTCCCATTGCACTCGAAGGCATAAAGGCAATTGCGTCTAAGTCCAATTCAATTCCAAAATAGTCTTGAGAAATCTGAGCAAGATAATCTCGTACATCTTTTTTAAATAAGCTTTCATTACTTATATAATCATCAAACCAAGAAACTAAGCACTTATTCCAAATTAATTCTTCAATAATGTACTGATTGTTATAAGATTGATGTAAACCTAATACAGCATATTGATTCAAAAAACCATCCGTTTTTGCCCAAGAAAATGGATTCCCACTGTGTCGAAAGTCTGTTTTTCTAAAATCGGCGTGCGCATCCAAATTGATTACATTGATCGCTTGATTTTTTGTTTTAGATATGTATTTAATAAGTGGAAAAGCATTGTTGTGTCCACCACCAATTACAATTGGAATTTGATTTTCAGTAAGATAATTTTCTAAAACTGAAATAACAAATTCATCCAATTCTGCTATAATCGATTGTGTATCAATAGAGTTAAATTCAAAATTAGAACTAATTTCACCCAAAAACAAAATGTTTTCTCCCGACAAAAACTGGTTGGATTGCATGTTCAAAAACCGGTTTGAAAAAGCATCGAAGGCCTTATTTGAACCAGCTTTTCCTCCATTTGCTTGGGGGCCGAAATCTTCTGAAATGGATAAAATTACATAGTTGCACGAATTTTTGTCCTTATTATAGGTGGTAATTTTTTCTCCTAATTTTGTTTCGCCTTCTCTGAACGAAGTTTTTTCCGAAATTTCATTTTCTGTGAATAATCTAAATTCAAAATTACTTGATTTCATTTAATTTCAAATTGTTTCATCAAAAGTAGGAAATTTTCAGGCGCAGCAATTGGTTTCATACTAGTTTTATCAACAAAAACTAAAATTGTATGAGCCAAGGCTACATTTTGACCTTGCTCGTTCGTTATTTCATAGTCGAAATAAAGTCTAGCTCCTTTTACTTCAGTGATTTTTGTTACAATATTCAATTCGTCGTCATAGAGTGCTGGATTTTTATAATTGACTTTAAATTCAGAAACAGGCAACATGACTCCTTGCTCCTCCATTTGTTTATAACTCATTCCTAAGGCCCTCAATGCCTCCACTCGTCCAACTTCAAAATATTGAGCATAATTACCATAATAACAATATCCCATTTGGTCTGTTTCTCCATATCGAACCCTGATTTTTATTTCATTACTAAAATCTATTTTCATTCCTTTTTGTTAACTTATTGAATTAAAATGCAATAATAAGTTTTTCTAGCGAATATCACGCTACGTTTGCATAAGGTATTGCATTTGCGAAGAAAAAAAAAGTGATATTGCAAGTAATTATTTGTTAAAAACCACTAGTGTCCGATAAAAAAATCTTGTAAAAGTGGGGATTTCTGTTACGAATTCCCCACTTTCATGTAATTTGGTCTTGCAAACATAAATTACATGAGTAAAAGTAACCATTTTTTCGGTCAATCTG